>NZ_JAGQBD010000025.1:0-42056 GCF_024345455.1 Cyanobium sp. T1G-Tous | reverse complement strand
GCCTGGCTTGAAGTTGGCCTGAAACCACCACTGGCGGCCATCCTTGCTGCGCCGCTCCACACGGAAGTTGTCCAGTCCCTGCTCCCTTAGTGCCAGTTGCAAAGCATCTCCGCTGCAGCCGGCGCAAGTGACGGCAAGTGGCGGTAGCCCAGGCACTTCGACGCAATAGACGGGCATGGGCTTAAGGCGATAGCTCAGGCTGCCACAAGAACGGAGTAGGGCTCAGGCTGCGTCATCCGTAGCGGTGGCAACGCAACCCCACGCCCGGCAGGCCTAGGGTTGCAAAACTTCATGATTGGGCTTTGCGGGATGACTTCTACCCCAGATCTGGCCTCCCTCTATCAGTTGCTGTCTCTCCAAGAGCGCCCGATCCTGCCCACGGGTGAGCGTCGCGCAATCCTGGGTTGTGGCTACGTGGGCGAAGCGGTTGCCAAATCCTGGAAGCAGGAGGGGCACGCACTTTGGGGCACCACAACCCGGCGTGAACGCTTGCCAGAGCTGGCCGATCTAGTCGAGAATCCATTGGTTTTTGATTCGACGGATCCCTCCAGCAGCCTGGACTTCGCAACAGATGTCGACGGCATCTTGGTGTCCTTCGCTCCGTCGAAGAGTTCCAGTGTTGAGCTGAGCCAATACGAGCAGACCTTTCTTGGCGGCCTGCAGCGGCTGATCGAAACGCTTAGCCGTAGGCCTGTCAGCTCGCCACTGCAGCTTGTTCACCTCAGCAGCTGTGGCGTGTATGGCAACCGGCAGGGAGCGCTCACAAGTGAGAGCGATCCAACCGATTCAAATCATCCAGTGAATTCCGTGCTCGTGAGAGCAGAGCAGATGATCGCGTCGGTCCGCTCCGACTCGATCAAGGTCTGCGTGTTGCGCCTCGGTGGCATATATGGGCCTGGACGCGATATTCCGGCCATGTTGCTGAGTGCAGCTGGCGGCTTAGTGCAGCGTAATGGCCTGAATGTGCCGTGCTGGATTCACCGCGACGACATTGTTCGCGGTATCAACTTTGCCTTTGATCAAGGTCTCAATGATACCTACAACCTGGTCAATGACACCCAGTACAACGGCCAGGAGCTCACAGATCGGCTGTGTGAGCGCGCTGGCCTGCCACTAGCTAAGTGGTTGACCAGAGACACCAGCGATCGAATCCTTAATGCGCGGGTGAGTAATGAGAAGCTTAAGCAGCTTGGCTTCAGTCTCTCTCATCCATGCATGTTGGGCTGATATCGGCGCTCTATCCAGGCCAAGAGATTGTGATTGGCATCAAACTCAATTGTCAAATGCACAAAGCTTTGTCGATCCAGTATGCAGCCAAAGTGGATGTCAAATGAATGCTTTGGCAAGCTCTCAGGCAGGCTGCAGATTAAATTATCCGTAAACAGCCCATTCACTTCATTCTTGATAAATAATTCGCTACAGAATGGTGTCAACCGCTGATCTGACGTTTCATTTACAGAATTGAATCCTGGTCTGATCACTGACTCCACTCCTTGCCAGCCAAAGACGGTCTCGAATACCGCCTCCAGCGATTGGAACTGAACGCGTTCGGGGTCAGGACTGGTGCGTTGGCAACGGAAGGGTGTGGCGGCGATTGAGTCCAGCAGCATCTGACCATCAGGTTGTTGCTGGTAAAGCGCCACCAGCATCGAACGACTGCGACCGCTGAAGAAGTTCACTTCATGCCCAGCACGGGCGCTGCTGCCGGCCATTTCCAGGCTCGACTGGCCCGCCGTCTGCGGAAAATGCCAGCAGTTATGGCCGAGGTTGTAATTATGCCGATATAGGGGGAAGCGGCGTTCTCCACCGGGCGCGAATCGCAGGCCGGTTCCATGCCATTCACCCGTGTGCGCATCCGAGAAGTGGATGGAGTAAAGCGAGGCCTCCGGGTTAGCGCTGCCCTGCTTCAGGTTCATGGCATGGCCGTTGCGGCCATGCCAAGTGGTTATTCCCTTCCAGTCGCCATCAAAGCTGGCGCGCATGAGGTTCCATTGCCGATCAGCTGCTGCTTTGGCGTGATTGTCTGAACCTTCCATCGTCTTCAGTTCGGTAGTCGGGTTTTCCAGAATCGGCTAGCTGATGTGCGACGGTCGAACGGCTTGGTTGTGAGGGCGTGTCCCTAAACGTTTCTTATTCAACCGAGCGAGTGCAGTTGCCAGCAGTTATAGACGTAAGGTGATGTTTGGCCTCATGATCGCCAAGCCATGGCCAAGGTAGGTGTGCTCCTGCTGAACCTCGGGGGTCCGGAGCGCATCCAGGACGTCGGCCCTTTCCTCTACAACCTCTTCTCGGATCCGGAGATCATCCGGCTACCCAGCCCGGCCCTGCAGAAACCACTGGCTTGGCTGATCAGCAGCCTGCGGGCGAGCAAGTCGCAGGAGGCTTATCGTTCAATCGGCGGGGGCTCACCACTGCGGCGAATCACCGAGCAGCAGGCTCGGGAGCTACAGAGTGCCCTTCGCCTGCTTGGGATCGAGGCCACCAGCTACGTGGCGATGCGCTACTGGCACCCCTTTACCGAATCGGCGGTGGCAGACATCAAAGCCGACGATGTGGACGAGGTGGTGGTGCTGCCTCTTTATCCTCACTTCTCAATTAGCACCAGCGGTTCCAGCTTTAGGGAGCTTCAGCGTCTTCGCCAGGCTGATCCTGTCTTTGCAGCTTTGCCGATTCGATGTATCCGCAGCTACCACGATGACCAGGGCTATATCGACGCCATGGCCGGGCTGATCGCCCGCGAGATCCAGGCCTGCCCGGACCCTGACAGCGCCCATGTGTTCTTCAGCGCCCACGGTGTTCCTAAGAGCTACGTGGAAGAAGCGGGCGATCCCTACCAAGGGGAGATCGAAACCTGCGCCCGGCTGATCATCGAGAAGTTGGAGGCCACATTGGGCCACAGCAACTCTTTCACCCTTGCTTATCAGAGCCGGGTGGGTCCTGTGGAGTGGCTCAAGCCCTACACCGACGAGGCATTGGCGGAGCTAGGGCGGCAGGGTGTGAAGGATCTGGTGGTTGTGCCGATCAGTTTTGTGAGCGAGCACATCGAGACCCTTGAAGAGATCGACATCGAGTACCGCAAGCTGGCTTTCGAGTCGGGCATCACAAATTTTCGGCGTGTGCCGGCGCTTGACACCAACCCTGCGTTCATCCAGGGGCTTGCGCGACTTGTCCAGCAGGCCCTGGATGGGCCCGAAGTGAATATCGACCAGGCGGCGGCTTTGCCCAGCACTGTGAAGCTCTACCCCCAAGACAAGTGGGCTTGGGGCTGGAACAACAGCTCAGAAGTGTGGAATGGCCGCTTAGCTATGGTCGGATTCTCCGCTTTTCTAGTGGAGCTGATCAGTGGAAGTGGGCCTCTTCACGCCATAGGCCTGCTTTGATCTTCTTTTTACTCGGGATAGTGTCTGTCTAGATCGAACAACACCTCATGGATATATGCCTCGGTCCATTCCGCGCCGTGAAAGCGGCTGAGCATCCCTCTTGCCGGATCTTTCTCTGCCCGATAGCTGGTGTAGCGGCGTTGGCCCTCGAGCAATATTGCTGAGCGATCATCTGCTACGGGGGGTGCTTCATCCACGAGCTGTAAATAAAGCTTTAAATACTCAGCAAAGGCTTGAAATATAACGGTGGCTATCAGCTCATCGGAGGCTGCACCCAGAGGTAGACGGGTCCAGAGAAATGCAGGCGAAAAGTAAGGTTCCGCCTCGGCAGGAATGGGCCCGCCATCAGGCAAGTGAGGCTTCCAGCTGTTAAAAATTGGGAGTAATCGATCCCAGACAGGTTGGGTATGGAGGGAATCGCTGCGGTCAACTGGCTGCAGGTCGAGGGCTAGCAGATGGCCTGAGGGCAGCGTGACCAAATCGGCTCCGAAGAAAGGCAGATCAAAACGGCAGTCGGGATTGATAACTAGGTTCAGCACAGACGCTGCTGGTCCCGCTTCCACACAGGCGGCCCTCACCTGGCGAAGCTTGCTGGTTCGACAGGCCCAGGTTGCAGTTTGCACAACTACCGGCTGTGCCTTCGAACCGGTGGATCCGGTTTTTTGCAGAAACTGCTCCGGCACGGGGTAGGCGGCTGGCTGCAACGCCTGAAGCATGTCGACCGCATGATCAAGAAAGGGCTGCCAACGCCAACCGGCGATTCTGACCTGATCAAGGCTGCAGCTTTGCGGTGCTGTCATTGCTGCGGGCTAGATGGGAAGAGGAACTCGTGCAGAAAACGATCCGACCATGCCTTGCCGAAGTGGCTGCTAAACAGGCCATGAGCCGGATCTCTTTCGGCGCTGTAGACATCGTATGCCTCCTGCAGGGTTTTAACCCTTTCTGCTGTAACTATGGAAGTGCGTTGGCTGGCTTCGGCGCTGAGCTGCCAGTAGCAGTCGAGAAAGGCGGTGAAAGCTCTGGGCAACGATTCCTGCGCCTCCTCAGCACCTCCACGGCAGAACAGCAGCCAGGGCGAAAAATATTGGTTTGGATCAAATGAGCGCATGGCCTCAGCACCGTGAAGATCCGGGTGGCGAGAAATAAGTTCTTTTAGGCCTTGATAATAGGTATCAAGATAATTCTGATCTTGCAGTAGGGGCTGAAAATCAAGCACTGCGACCAGCTTGCCGCGGGTGCCGAACCAAAGAAGATCAATTCCCATCAGGGGCTGATCGTTGTTGTATTCGGGATAGGCCACCGAATTCAGCACTTGCAGGCTGTCCCCCGCGTCCATCCTGGTCACCCGCCAGCGTCGGAAACCCGGCACCTGCCAGAGCCAGCTTTGGATCACGCTCTGCCTCTTCAGCGAGCGACATTCAGCGAGCCCATCGGGTGGGGCAATGGGCTGCGCCCCAGACCGTTCCAGCCTGCTATGGAGCTCTTGCAAAAAAGGGTCGAACATCTCGGAGGGCTCAGGAGCAGGGTGGGTTAGCTGAAACCGGCGGCCAGGGAATCGGCGCTTTCCCGAAGCGACTGCAGAGTTGCGTCGGAGGGGCAGCGAAGCTCCGTGCAGTAGGTGGTCATCGACACACCGTCGAGGCACTGCACCGAGCTCACCCGCATTCGCACCTGATCCGTGACGAACCAGCAGCGTTCCGTGCCGACATTGCTGTCGTAGCGCGTGGTAACGGTCATGACGCCATCGCTGGAAAAGTTGTATTGACTGAGGACGGGTTGCTTCTCCACGTAGCCCTTGTCACGGACCAGGAAACCCTGAGAGGGATCTCCTGCCAGAGGGATATCTATTAATACAGCCGCTTGATCTTCTGTTCTAGCTAGGGGTTTTAGATTGCTCTCCCACCAGAAACGGGCCCCTCCTGCTGCTAGATGAGGGTTGATATTGAGAGCTAGGCATATCTGTTCGACGGCTGGATCCTGAGCGGAGAAGGGCTCGATCACAAGATTGGAATCGCCGAATTCATCATCTTGGTGGTCGAGGTGGTGCACAGCCCGTCGCGTCAGCCAGGCCCCTCGACTGGCCGCCAAGAACTGATCCATCGTTCGGGCTGGGTCCACGGGTGCCACGGGCGGGTGAGGGGGATGGGAGTTAGTCCTGTTCGGACTTCTGGGCTTCAAGCTGAGCCAGAATTGCTTCTAGCTTCTGCAGCTCGGGATGCTGAGCCAGGGTGAATTCCACTTGCTTCTGAGGAAGCTTCAGTCTCTGACCCATTCCGATCACATCTTTGATGAGTCGATCGCGGTAGGCCGCTAGCTGATCAATCGACTCCTCCAACTCCTGCCGGCTGGGATCGGATGCGTTGATTGCAGACGTGTCGGCGCGAGCGGTGGTGCCGTCGGTCATGGGTTGAATTGGGCGAATGTCAGCATACGGAGTCGACCGCTGCGATCCACTAGAGCAGCTTCAAATGGGCCGCATCCATGGTGAATATGGAAGAAAAGATAAATCTCCTGGTGCTTTGTTCCGCGATTGGGCGGGAGTGCGTGCCCTCCCCTTGCCAAAACCCTTTGCCAGCGCTGCCTTTTTAAGTCCGACCGCGATGGGTGACGAAAGTTTGCATGATTGCTTTGATCGGGGTCCTGAGGCGGGAGATGACCGTAGTTTCCCCTTACGCCTTCCCCGAGAGGCAGCTAAGCCATGCAGACCTAAACAGATCTAACGATCTTCACTGGCTGTCAACTGGCTGAGCACAAGCACCCCTGGTCCCTTTCCCATGCTCGACGCCTTTTCACGCGCTGTCGTTAGCGCAGATTCGAAGACTGCCCCAATTGGAGGCGGTGAACTCGCTGCTCTCCGTAACTATGTTGCTGAGGGAAATAAGCGTCTAGATGCTGTTAACGCCATCACCAGCAATGCCTCCTGCATCGTTTCAGATGCAGTCACCGGCATGATCTGCGAAAACACTGGCCTGATCCAGGCTGGTGGCAACTGCTACCCCAACCGCCGCATGGCCGCCTGCCTGCGCGACGGCGAAATTGTGCTTCGCTACATCAGCTACGCGCTGCTCGCTGGCGATGCCTCGGTTTTGGACGACCGCTGCCTGAACGGCCTCAAGGAGACCTACATCGCTCTGGGCGTTCCCCTTCAGTCTGCCGCCCGCGCTGTGGCCATCATGAAGGCTTCTTCCACGGCTCACATTAACGAGACAAACACCAGCGGTACCAACCCTGTGGAAACCCGTTTCCGCAAGATGGAAACCGTTCAGGGCGACTGCTCCGCTCTAGTGGCTGAAGCTGCTACCTACTTTGACCGTGTGATCAGCGGCCTCAGCTGATTCATCCGAAGAGATTGCTTTTTTTAAACCACTACAACTCAATTAAACGAGGATCTTCACGATGAAGTCTGTTGTGACCACTGTTGTGACCGCCGCTGATGCCGCTGGTCGCTTCCCCTCCCAGAACGACCTAGAAGCTGTTCAGGGCAACATTCAGCGAGCTACTGCTCGTCTTGAAGCTGCTGAAAAGCTGGCTGCCGGCCTGGACAAAGTGACGAAGGAAGCTGGTGACGCCTGCTTCAGCAAGTACCCCTACCTCAAGCAAGCCGGCGAAGCTGGTGAGAATCAGGTCAAGGTGGACAAGTGCTACCGCGACATCGCTCACTATCTGCGTCTGATCAACTACTGCCTGGTTGTGGGCGGCACCGGCCCTCTCGATGAGTGGGGCATTGCCGGAGCCCGTGAGGTGTACCGCACCCTGCGTCTGCCTACCGCTGCTTACGTGGAAGCTCTCACCTTCACCCGCGATCGGGCTTGCTCCCCTCGTGACATGAGCCCCCAGGCTCTCAATGAGTTGAAGTCGTACCTTGATTACGCAATCAACGCCCTCTCCTGATCAGTTTCTGATTAATTGTTGAGGACAAACCACGGAGGCCTTCGGGCCTCCTTTTTTGTGAGAAAATGAGCCCTCTCCCACCCCCTCTCTTGGATGTAGAAATGGAAGCATTGGATATCTTGTTTGATGACCTTGCTCACCCCAATCCTTATATTCAAAGCCAGGCTTTTATAGCTATGGTCAGGGATTGGCCTCAGCAAGCTCTGCCTCGACTGCTTGGTTTATTGGCCCAACCGGATATAGCTTTACGCAGGGCCTCTGTACGTGGTATTGGCGCTTTTGGCGCAGCAGCCCTGCTGCCTTTAGCGGATCTTCTTAAGGCCAGCACGGACAGCACTATCCGCGCTAGCTGCGTCAAGGCCTATGCCCAGGTGGCTTCAAACCAGCCTGGGATACATTTCCCCGATTCTGCTATGCAGGCCCTCGAAGAGGCGCTTGGCGACGACTCACCGGTTGTGGCTGTAGCTACGGTGATGGCCCTTGGGCAGGTGGGTGAGCAGGCGGTGCCGCTGTTGCTGAGAGTGGTGGGCGGAGATAATCCAGCCCAGGCGGTTGCAGCTGTCAATGCGCTCGCACAGATTGATGATCCTGCAATCGAACGGACTCTTAGAGATCTGCAGAACCAACCACAGCTAGACAGTTATGTGCGAGAGACGCTTGAATCAGCCTTGGCTCGAATAAGGGACCTGCAAGCGCGTCAACCTCAGCCGGGCTGACGCGAGACGATTGCCATCCTCACTTGCTTAGCTGACTGATTGCTAGCTCTAGCACTAATCTGACACTAGGTTGTTCTTCCTGCTCCACACTTGCTTTTAATGCAGGCAATGAATCCCTGGCTCCTAGCTTCATCAGCGATAGAGCAGCATTTTTGCGAACCTGTTCTTCCGAGTCGGTGAGCAGGGGGAGCAGGCGCGGGCAGGCCCATTCTGGCTCCTGCAACTTCCCCATCAGCGTTGCAGCTTCTGCCCGCACTTCGGAGTCCAGGTCATCCAGCGCGGTTAGGAGCAGCTGTCTCGCCTCGTCATCCCCCAACGACTGGATCTGTTCGCCGAGAGCTGCTATCGCTGCCGCTCTTATCCTGGCATCCGGCGAGCTGGCTGCTTGGCGAAGCGCTTCGGGCGCCTTGGCGCCTATAAAAGCGATTCCCCAGCTGGCGAGCCCCTGCTGCATGGCCGAAGCTTTTGGATGAACGAGCACTGAGAAGAGTGGATCGAGAGCCTGGTCGCCGACTGCAGCCATCGCTCCGACAGCTGATCCCTGCACGACGGGATCCGAATCTGAGAGCAGGGTTTCCAGTAAAACGGGCAAGGCAGCTGGATCTGCAATCAGGGTCAGAGTTTTCGCTGCAGCGCGGCGAACGGTGACGTTTTCGTGAGTCCGCAATGCACGGCACAGTGTTGGCACCGCCGCAGCACCTACTGCTCCAAGGCTTTCGGCAAAGGTGAGCCGCATCAAGCCCCTGGTATCGCCGAGACCAGCCACCATGCGCTCAATCGCTGGGCTGTCGGATGAAGGAACTAGCCCCTGACGAAGTTGGGAACGAAGCTCTGCAGCCAGAATGTTGGCTTCCTCAACGCTCAGTTGCTGGATGCCAGATGCGGGGGTAGCGGACAGCTCGGTAGACAAGGGTCGCTCCTATCGAACAAAATTATCAGGGATAGCCGCGGCGTTCCTATGGTGGGCTTAACAAGATCAGGACATGACACGCTTTTTGCTCTCCCACAACCTTCAGGTGGTTTCCGACAACCTGAAGGGCCTGAATTCGGCCGATCTGGCGGCTGGCCTCGTTGCACACCTGTCCACCGATGTCCAGGTTCAGGCAGTCAGCCACCCTCACTGGTTGGTTCAGGTGGAAGCCGATCTGCTGCCCATCGATTTGGCCAATGCCTTACTCCTGGCCTGGCGACAGCTTCGCTGCTCTGCAGGGGCCACTGATCATGATTGCCAGCTGTTGGCCTTGGGTGGGCGCAAGGACGGCCAGGGCGCCCCTGGAGCGTTGCTGCAGCAGAGTGACTGGGGGGTCGATGTGGTGGAGACTCTGAACAGCGCAGCTTTCCTTCAGTCGATCAATTGGGAACTGCTTAAGCAGGGGCGTGCTCCTGATGGTGTGTTCGAGCTTCAAGGCTGAGCTGGACTATTTGCGGCGGCGGCGAGGTGATTGCTGTCCAGGCTTGGGTGATTCGCCTGGCTCCATGGCAGCTTTGGCGGCCACTGCGGAAACTGAGCTGGCCGCCTCCATCAGACCCACCGACGAAACTGGGATTCCATTCTGGTGTAGTTGCTGCATAGTCTGGCTCAGCATATGGAGCGGAACTCGCAGCTTCTTAGCAACCCTCTGGGGAGTTTCAGATTTGATGCTTGTAACAAGCAGAAGTGCACCACATTGATGGGGTCCCATTGTGCTTCTAATTTAGATGGGCTCATATTGAACGCTTCCTGGCTGGGTTGCATCAAGACACATAACTCTTAAACTTTCAGCGCTCTTGCCCTGCCGGCTATCAGAGTTGGAGCAGCTCTCCTTTGAGCTCCACAGCCGCGTCCACTTTGACTTCTGAGGACAGTATTTTGGCAAGCTCCAGCAACAGTTACGACAATATCCATCCCGGGCTCAGCCACCATGATGCGCTAGCGATTCTTGAGCAAACTCTTGACTCGCTTGATTCTGCCAGCGATTACTATATGGCGGCCGCCCATTTGGTGAACTTCCCCGGCGATAAAACGGAGCAAGCTTTATTGCGGCTTATTGATAATTCTTCGGGCGAACAGGCGGTTAACCTTGCGCGCCGCAAAGCGGTCGAAGTTCTGGGCCGGCTTGGGGTTCAACGGGCCATTCCTAGCATCGGGCGTTGCCTTAGGAGCAACGATCACTACCTCGTTGAAAATGCAGCCTGGGCCCTTCTTCAGCTCAATTGCCAGGATGGTGAACTCCATCAGGCGATGCTCCTGCTACTCAATGATCCAGGCCAGAGCCGCAGGGTTCTTATCCAGGCTCTTGTGGGGTTAGAAGTGCATGCGGCCTTACCCGTACTTCAATCGCTGCAGGATGAGGCGAATCCAGGGGTTCGCGGCGCTGCCTTGGCCGGGGTTGCACAGCTCAGTGGCGATAGCAGTCGCCTTCAAGAATTGGAAGATCACCTGACCCTGCCTAACCAAATGGACCGGCAGTCGGCGATTCAGGATTTAATTGACTGTCGGGCTACATATCTATTGCCTTCGATCCTCAAGGCGCCCGTGTCCCCTGTGTTCAGGATGCGAGCTCTGCGGACACTCTGGCCGGGCCAAGACAAAGCACACGCAGGCCTTGACCTGTTTACCTGTTTAGATTCGCTGATGTGGGATCAGCCAGAAGATTTGGTCTTGGCGCACTGCTATGACACTGAACCCACCATATTGTTTTTATTTGATGAGTTTTTTGGTACTGACTTTAGCCGTTGCTACCTATCATTGTCCACATTGAAGCATAGGCCAGCAGAAGAGCTCTGGCCTGTTTTCTGGAAGCGATGGCAGGAGGATGCTTATAATGATTATGGTGCTCACTATTTCTTCATTCAGCTTCTTGGCAGTGTGGACATCTGGCCTGGCGCTGCCATACCTGTCATTAAGGCATTGCTGCTGGAAGCGATGAACAGCAAGCGCCCGCAATTTGGTAAGTCAAGAGCGGCTGCTTGCTTGGCTTTGAATAAACATTTTCCTGGTATATGGTGCAAAAGTGTGCCGCAGCTTTTGGCCTCCGATTTCACACCAAGCTGGGAGTTACGTTATGCTGCATTAATTGGGCTTGATTCAATTGATGTTGGGAATAACCATGAAATATTTCAGCTCTTGCAGAATGCTTTGGCCGTGCAGGATCCCGATATTTTTGTGGATTGTAGGCGTCAATTGCTTATTTCCGAAAACCGGGTTTGAAAGGACCCACGCTCAGCCCAGTAGCGTTGAATTTCCAGGCCTTTGGGCCTCGGCACAGCTGCTTCAGCTCTCAGAATCTTGAATGTTCGACGGGGCCCCATGGGCCAGTTTCCAATTGCTCGTACAGACCGCACTTGCCCATCAAGCATATTTAGACAGGCTTCAAAACGCTCAAGCTGACTATGGTCAATTGTTTCAAAAATAAAGTCTTGGCCTTGGCAAATTAGGTGCTGCGAGCGAATCCAGCTACGGAATTGCTGGATAGTTGGTCCATCAGCTTGCATGGCTTCTATTCTATCCAATTTGTTCAGGATCATCTCCTTTATAATTATTTAGACTCGCCCACTCAGCTGTGACTTCATTCTCAAAGCTAGCCACGCGTTCAAAACGTAGTGGCCCATGTTCGGAGCCCCATTGCAAGGTATTGGTAGCTGGATCAAAACCCTGATCTCTACTAATCCAGTTTTCGTGATCAACCAACACCTCACTCACTAGATAGGTAGGCCGCCCATCACGTGGCACTAGGCATTTATTACCAGGTTCTACCTTTCCGCTGAAGCAACCCGGCTCCGTCTCTTGGAAATGCATCGCACAACCGCAGCGTTGTTTAAGGCGATCAATATGAATAAGCTTGAGCAGTTTAGGAGTGAAGCCTGCTCCAGCTAAGCGAATAGGTTGGTCGAATCCAAAATTCTCAACAATCTGCACCTTCTCGGTCGATATCAGTCGATGTACGCCTTGCCTATAAGGTCGCCAAGGATCGTGCCCATAGCTCTGCTCGGAGTAAAAACCAGGGCCCTGAAATATTTCCCAAGGCAGAGGGCGAAAATAGATATTGATATGGGCAAAATTTACTGGATCGCGTTGCGATTGGGCAAAATTACTGAAATGTCCGGCAAGTAATTTTGCGAATCTAAGGGCAGTGGTTGGCACGGCGAATACTGTTAGCTGAAGGAATCTAATCGGCGGATTTCAGATGCGAAGGAGGTTTGCAGTATTCCTGAGCCGGCTGAAGTTCGCAGCACTGATGAGCGGCAGCGAACATTCTCGGATACGAACCAGATCCTTTCTTCTGCAATTGATTGACCATATTGGGTAGTGAGTATAAAAGTATTATCTTCTAGAAAAGCATAGTTTGATACTGCTTGCTCGGCCTCTGCGTATCCAGCGCTTCGCAGTAAGATTCCTTTTTGATTATCAGTTGGGATTGGAACGAGAATGCATGATCCTGCCGATACTTCACTGGGGCCATCTGGCTCCCAGTCACTTTCTGCACTCCATTCCATTCGGAATGGCAGCAGTGGCTTGGCATCGTGTATCTTGCAGTCTTTAATTAACTTAAGTACCAATGGATCTTGGGGCCCGATTGGTTCAATCAATACTGAACTGCGAACATCCTCAAATTGCTGAAACGCAAGAGAATGTCCACTTCTCATGGATCGCCAGCGGCCTAGGCTCCGAGCAACAAAAGATTCCAGCTGCATCTATGCTGCTCAGGCCTTGGTTCTGTGGGTGGTCTTGGTAATTGGCAGACGACCTGCCTGAACCATGTGTACCCATGTATCGATCATCATGTTGATCGCAGGCTGCGCTTCTTCACTGTTCTGATTAATTTGAGTGCACTCTACTTTGAGATAGTCTTTGTCCTGTAAATCCATGGATTGAAGCCAAGGTGCTTGCTGTTGATGCTTTTGGGAGGTGGCTCAAGAGTTGCCTTAATAATATACTATTAAAGACCTTGAACCGCCTCCAGTTTCGTTTGATTTAGGATTCTTTTACTGATGCGATGCGGCCTCCGCGTCGATGAATTGATTGGATGGCTGATGATAGCGAGCTGAAGGGAACTGTTGTCGTTTGCGTTACGCGTCGATTTAGGCCAACAGGATTAGCGCTTGTCCAGCGAATAGCGTAGCGCTGGTTGTTGCGACCACCTGGCCCGGGTGTCTTTTGACTGCCTCCGGGGGGCGAGCTGGTCGCTAGGCTGATTAATAATTGTGATTGTCCGTCACCATCAAAAGTTGCAAAGCCCGATGTCAATGCACGTGTTCTGTTGTAAGTAAGATTGGATTCACCTTGCTGGCTGGCCGCTCCTCTATCGAAAGGAACTGTATCAAAGCCAAAGACCTCTAGATACTCGGCTCCATATATATAGCTGTTGATTTCCGCTTCGTATCCTTCTGTGGCCAGGAGCTGAACATGCTTGCTCAGTTCAGCTTGATTTCTTGGGGCGCGGCCTAAGAGATGCTTGAAGTTGAGTTCAACAAATCGATAGGGCCCGTTTGCATCAAAAAAGAGACGCCGATAGCTGTCGGAGAGGGCTAGGGCATTGACCAGCCCCTGCACAGTGAGGTCGCCGTTGATGAACAAACTCTCTGCAGAGACTGAGAGCTCTTCATCAAAGAGATGGGCATTGCCAAATACTTGGCGGTAGGCGGCTTTCAGCTGGGCTTGGGCTTCTGATTGGCGTAAATCCGAATTGGGCCGGTCAAGAGTTTCGATTTCCATGGTTTTTTGGTTGGTAGGGGAGTGCAGAAATTAACAGTTGTCCCTAATAAATGAACCAGCGTTTTCTAGGTGATTTCGGTTACAGAAATGATCCGACCACCGCGTCTATGGATGTATCCCAGTTGGCTTGTAATGTCATTGCCGCTTACTACGTAACTGGCGTTCGGGTTGCGTTGGCGGCCGCCTGCAGGCTGGGCATTGACGACAACACGGAACCGCTTGGATGTGGGATCAGCTGATCCAGAGGCTGCACCAAGCCTGTTAATCCGTACGGTTGTATTTGTCCAGTTTGTAGGTGCAGATCTTGTTGCTACCGAATTCAGCAGACTTGAGGCACATTGAATGGTGTCACTGGCTGCATAGCCTTGAACTAGTGCTATGTGGCGATTAAAGGAAACCTGTTCGCGACCATTTTCAGTGGCTACACGCAGATAGGGAACAGTATTTTCACCGAAGGTGTTCTGATACTCTTCGCTATCGACGTAGCTGTTGATTTCTGCGTCATAGCCGTGAATGGCTAGCCTTTGTAGATGCTCACTCATCTCAGCCTGAGATGCGGGTGCACGCCCTAAAATATGTTTGAAATTCAGCTCCACAAAACGGTAGGGAGCATTTGTTTCGAAGAACCGACGGCGATAGTCTGCAGAGAGTCCAATAGCTCTTATAAATTCGCGGGTACTGAGCCTTCCCTCAGCAAACTGGCTTTCTGCTGTTAAGTTACGCTCGCTGTCCATTACATGGGGATTGCCCAGCACTTGGCGGTATACCGAGCGGATCAGCGCAGTAATCTGATCAGCTGAATCACCGTTGCAGCGCTCGAACACTTCCTGCTGGCGCTGGCCAAGCCCAAAGCCAACGTATAGATCACCACGCATTGGTGTTGAGTCGCCTCCATCGGCACTGTTCCGCTTGACAGGCTCTAGCATGCTGCCCGAACCAGCCGCTGTTCTACCCATCTGACTAAGGGAACCAGATCGGTAAACCTGTGCAGGCACTTTTATTGAGAGCCTGTAGCCGCTAACTAGATTGCCTAGCAGCTGACTTTTGGTCCCTACTGCTGTGTCGCTGCCAGCGAAATTCTGCTCAAGTGCTGCGATCCTGTTGAACGCTGCTTGAGGCTGGCCTACTGGTGAGTTCCAGCTTGTTGGGTATGGAACTGTTTCCTCGCCAAAGGAGTTTAGATACTCATCGGAATCAAGATAGCTATTGATTTCGCCTGTGAAGCCACTTGTGGCGATTAATGCCACATGGCTAGCAACCTCTGCTTGATTATGGGGGGGGCGGCCCAGCAAATGCTTGAAGTTAAGCTCAACTGCTCGATGTGGAGATACGGCATCAAAGAAGCGTGAGCGATAAAAATCGGATTGGGCCAATCTTCGTACGAATTCGCGTACGTTGATGTCCCCATTGCGTAATTTTGATTCGGCACTCAGCAGGCGTTCGCTTTCCATCGGCTGAACATTGCCGAATACCTGCCGGTATGCAGCTCTTACTGCGATGTGAAAAGCAGCATTGTCGTTTGCAGTGAATGCTGACGGCGTATTTAGTAGCTGCTGGTTACGAAATTGATCTTCGCTTGTGGCAGCTTCTACGGCATCAGTCCTTTGTCGAGAAAACCTCGCTGGGGCTTCAAGCAGCTGAGTGGCTCCGAAGTCAAGTGAATTGCTTTGATTTGTTGTCATGGGGCTATGGGATTAGCGGACTTGCCTTGTTAATTAGGATATAAGCTGTTAGACGTCTCTGGGACATCTAATGCCTTTGTTTTTGCCGATTTGGGAGCTCTGTTGCTAAATAGGGTAGTTTGTGCAATGGATCAGCTTAATGGTGTGATGCTTGCGATCTTGCCTCCCTCGCGGTGAATAAGTTGATACTGCTCGGATAGCTTGTTGAACGGGACGAAGAGTACTCTGTTAGCTTTCCTATAGCGTGATGTGGGTCGCACGTTATTGGCCCTGTATGCTGTTACTTCAACTCGATAGACTTTGCCTGCTTCACCTGCGAGTACACCTATCCGGGTAACGGGATCTGTCAGGTTGGGAGCTGGGCGGAAGCTCCAGCCTTGGGAATCTTGTGATGAGGGAGCTACCACAGGAAGGGGGCGGTTCTGATAAGCAGCACCGCCAAGACGGCTCCTGATTCCAGCCAAGTTGCCTTTTAGGCTGCTGCTGCTGTTCCCACGTAGCAACTGGAATGACCAGGTGAACTCTTGAAGCGTTGCACAGGATTCTGTTTTCCACCCACGCTGATATGGAACTGTCCACTCACCAAAGGTGTTCTGATATTCGTCAGAATCCAAGAAGCTGTCGATGTCTGCTTCGTAGCCACTTGTATCTAGTCTTTCGGCATGCCCCCGCATTTCCTCAAAATCTGCTGGAGCACGTCCGAGTAGGTGGCGAAAAGCTAGTTCGATATAGCGGTAGCGCGCGCATGAGTCAAAAAAGCGCGTGCTATAAAGATCGCTTTTTGCGATACGTCTTACCAGTTCTCTAACGCTGATCTCGCCTAGCTTGAACTGCGATTCCGCAACAACTTGTCGTTCGCTCTCCATGACGTAGGCATTCCCAAGCACCTGTCTATAGACAGCCCGGATCACTGACTCCTTCGCTTGGTCGTCGTCCCCTGGCACTAGCTCACGTGGTGCTTCGCACTCTTGGGAGTAGCTCTCCACACCCAGGATGGAGGCTGGACCAAACGGCATGACTTTCGTGGCGATACCCTGCAATTATCCCTGGCGTCCCATAGCCCTCGACCGCAGCTTTATAAACCTCAATCTTTTGTTTCAATCGCTTCGCTTTGTCTGGCAGTGCCAGCGCGCTATGCCGTTCTTGTTGCCGATTCAAGCAACGATTCAAGGGTCGCCCTGGTTGCCTGCCGGGTGAGTGGGTTCCAACAATCCAGTTCGATGTGAGAGCGAGTTAGGAGGTTTGCGAGCTGTTTCTTGTCCATGCCTGTTACCTGACTGAAGTCAGCGCCTTGAATACTTTCAGCCCCATCTAGGATTGCCTCTGTTAAATCAGCAGCCCTAAAGTCTGCCTGCTGCAATTGACTGCCGGTAAAGCGTGTTGCGATGCAGCGACAGCCTTGCAATTTCGCAAACCTTAGGTCTGCTCCTACAAAACGTGTTCCGTCTAATACTGCACCACTTAAGTCACATCCGCTTAGGTAGGCACCCATGAAGTTGGTGTTCCGAAGATCCATACCCCTGAGATCTGCACCATTTAGAAAAGCCCCATTAAGAGCTGCACCAGGGCCTACCGCTCCTGACTTTTCAAGATCAAAACCAGCGGGTACACGAGTCTTTTTATCATAACGAGCAAGTGTTAGATTGCATCCTTCTAGTAGGCAGGCGCTTAGGTCTGTTCCCCTTATATCCATGCGACAAAGGTTTGCCTGGCGCAGGTCCAGTGGTTGTAGAACACGGTTGTTCCATCTTGCACCGCGCGCGTCTACGGGTTGATGCTGCGCCGCAGTAGGTTCGCACTTTTCAGGAGCACTCCATTGGCTTGGATCTTCTGGCAACAAAGATGCTTGATGCTTTTGATTCATGTTTAGACGGGATTCACTTCGCTTGTAATCAGATGGGTTGGTGTTCTGTGGTTTAGCTTGCAATGCTAATTGGTTGCCGGGTTTATTTGGCTTCTTGTTTTCCGGGCGAGGTTGGTTGCAAGGCCTTGATCAGATTATCAAAAGCCTTGTCGAGGCAGGTTGCCTCGCGAAGATGGCCAGAAGTTTCTAGGACTTCTGTGGTTAGTGTTTGCATCTGGGCTAGGACATACATCATCGCAGGGATAGGTACTTCCATCTCCTTGTATAACTGACACAATGCTGTCATGCCTGCCGTATCTGTTACTTCTGTGCAATCGCACGCGACCCCGTAAATGATCACCCGTAGAAACTGTTGGCAATCTCGCCAGCAGGCTTCTGCCCTTGGTTCGGGGTGTAATTTTCCGCCAGGCAGGATGAGTTGTGGCTGTTGGGCTAGTAATTGTTGTCTTGCTTTATCAACCATCTGGTTTGACTCGGCTATAAGTAGCTCAATGGCATTTCCTGAGGTATTGCAACATTTGCATATCTCTTCTAATTCTTCTGTGTTTAGGAACCGTTTTGAAGTATCGGCTTTAGCTACCACCGCTCTCACTGCTTCGGGGAGACTGTCTCGATTGCTTATGCCGCATACTTTTGCAGCCTTGGCCAGTTGGCTGATCTCCATCTTTCGATCTGCTTCTCTAGTCAGGTTCACGATTCCACAGGAGTTGCGGTAAGCCAGCCATGTCGCTCCAAATGGAAAGCCCATACTGCTTTCCCGCCTAGGCCTGGACAGTGCTCAGATGCTAGATCCACCAGTTCTTCTGACACTCCGAGGTTTTTGAGTAGATCCCTTGCCTGGGCCGTTCCTTCTACCAATGCAGAACGTATTGCTGCTCCGACTACCCAGGTCAGAGTGGTTTCTGCTAGTTCGCCGCTATTACTCTCGCAGGCAAGCAGAATATTGTTGTTGTCAGGATTTTTGTTGTGATGGGATTTCCAAAGCCCAATGTCTTCAATTCTGAGGTCTATGCGCAAGCGTGCCTCGCTCGTACCGTACTGAATCTCCTGCTCCTCTCCAGCTTGGTTTATTAAGTCTTTTATGCTAAAAATTTCATTGGGCGGCATGGTGGTTTTGTTTTGGCAGGAGGACGGTTTTCCCGGGCTGTATGATTATTGCCGAATCGCTGTGGGCGAACAATTCTTCACGACTGCTGTCTTCATGCTTACCTTCGCCCATCCCTTTATCTTTTGTTCAATAAAAATAGCCTCCCTTCGACGGGGAGGCTATTGATTACGTTCTAAAAAGCAGCTTGATCAAACAAGTGCGTTGATTGCGTAATCGAGGTAATTGTTTGCCTCTGTAGCTGCTTCGCCGGCAAGGCCATGGTTGGCTTTGATGTAGTTAAGAGCCTCAACATACCAAGACGGTGAGAGCTCAAAAGCGCGATTGATTTCATCAATCCCGGCAATCAGGTACTCATCCATGGGGCCGGTGCCACCAGCCACGAGGCAGTAGGTGACCATGCGGAGGTAGTAGCCGATGTCACGAGAGCACTTTGCCTTGCCACGGGCATCAGCGGCATAGTTCGCACCCTGCATCTGGGTGGTGTAGGGGAACTTGTTGTAAACGGCCTGGGCAGCGCCGTTCACCAAGTTGTCTGCATTGGCTGTTAGGCCCTTAGCAGCTGCAAGAGCATTTTTGGCGCGGTCAAAGCGACCAAAAGCGGAGTTGAGCTCAGTATTTGAGAGGAACCGTCCCTGGGAATCAGCTGCTGCGACGGCTTCGGTAAGGGGAGTTTTCATGGGAAGGGGGGAATAAGTTGGGTTGAATTTTTAGTGAGCTGATCAGCCGACGGCTGCTGCAGCGCGGTCGAAGTAGGTGCCGATTTCGCTGATCAAAGCTGAGCAGTCTCCTTGGGTGATGCCGTTGCGGTCGTTGGCAATTGCAATGGCTGCGTCCTTCATCTTGCGAACGCCTTCAGCAACTGAAGCCCCAGGAACGCCGAGCGCTAGGTAGGTCTCCCGTAGGCCGTTGAGGCAGCGGTCTTCCAGCACGGATGCATCGCCGTTGAAAATCGCGTAGGTGATGTAACGGAGGATGATGTCCATGTCGCGTAGGCACGCAGCCATGCGGCGGCTGGTGTAGGCGTTACCACCAGGAGCTGTCAGCGCCGGCTGAGCTTCAAAAAGATCGCGGGCCGCATTGGTGACGATCTTGGATGCGTTGGAGGTGATGCGGTTCACAGCATCCATACGCTTGTTGCTCTCGGAAACCATCGCCGCCAGGGCGTCGATTTGACCGGCGTTGATGAATTCGCCACGGGCATCAGCCTGGGCTACAACCTTGGTGAAGGCGTCGAACATTGGGAGGCTCCTAGTCGCGACGAATAGTCGGAAGGGTGGATAGGGGTTCCAGGCTGGTCAGGGCCCAGGGCTGCGCAGTGCCCCTTGTGGGCAGTGTGCAGCAACCTGGCTGTTGTCAACTTGGTTCCCCCATTCTCTTCAAGATGCCTGCCTGCCTACTGCTCCCTTAACAAACGGTCACTGCCCTGAGGAATGGTGGGCTTGCTCGGTGCAGATGACCACAGCACATACTTCATTTTTAGCTCAACAAAGCGTTGGGTGTGGTGGTTTTCAAAAAACTTGGCCGCGCGATCCACATGGGCCTGTCTCGATCGGATTACAAGGCTTTTGCAATCGTTACAAACGCTGCGCTGCAGGCACTGGGGCGCCAACCCCTGGCGCTTACGGGCTGCGCCGATACCATCCGCCCATTCCATCGGCAATGGTTATGGCTGTTGAGCTAAAGGTTTCAGACTGCACCCAGCGGCTGGCGGACCAGCTGCAGACCCTCTCGGAAGTGGCTGAAGCGATCACCTTCCGGCTGCTTGAACTGGAAGAGCGGCTTGCCGCTCAGGAGTTGAGGCTCGAGCCGCTGCTTGAGGGCCAGGCCGATAGCCAGGGCGTGCTCGCTGACGAGACAGAGCTACGACTCGACGACACCGAAGACCGGCTGGCTCGACTTGAGGGCTTGCTAAAAGGCATTGAGAATCAAGGGGTAGGCCGTCACCTGCGTCCAGTTGTTGCCCCCCAGAGGGGCCATGCCCAGGAGTCCTTACAGGACAGCTTTCTGGATGACAGCCTGGCCGAGCAAACCTTCCTTGATGAAGAGGAGCAACCTTTCCTCGATGAGCTCAGCGCCTGAGACTCAATCCCGCCACTCAATCGCGCCACTGCTCAGTCCAATGGGCTGGTATTTCGTCGCTGTAGTCGTTGGTTCGGGCAAATTCAAAGGGACCCGCCAGGGATCCCCAGAGATGTTCGTGGGTGAGGGGATCGTGGCCCCTGTCGATCGTGCGCATGCCCGCTGGGTTTAGTTCCAGCCGGCTCACCAGGTAGGAGGTGGCTCCCTTGCGCTCCACCAGACAGCGACATCCAGGCTCCACTTCCCCTATGAATCCTTCGCTCTCTTCGCGCACCACGTAGGCACAGCCATCGAGGGGCATGAGGTCACTGGTTTGAATGCGGCCACGGAGTTCGCTGTCCTCTACCGCTCCCCAGAAGCGTTGATCTTCTGCCAGCGCCTGGTTGACGATCGTCAGCTGGCCGTTCAGCGCTTCCGCCCTCAATACCCGAATTCGGTAAGGAGCTGCTGGGTTGATTGCGTAGCTCTGCTCCAGCAGTAGGGAGCCCGGTGCCAGCTGGGGGAGGGGGCGGAATTTGACCAGGATGTGGGCGTAGAGGGGCGGATTCTCAAAAGCCTGCTCCTGGTTGCTGAAGCCACCGCTCAACATCCGCACCAATCGCTCCAAGGAGCTCGCCATCACGCCAGTTCACGGCTGTGAGAATGACGCTACTGGCTGGGCCCGGCCAACCCCAAGAGGCGGAGGCGAAAAGCGGCTACTTGCTGAGCCAGCTCTGGTTGGTTTTGCAGAAAGGGATGGTCGCCAAGCCCCTCGAGCATCAGCTCGACCTTGGCTGCTGGATCGAGGCCGTGGTGGGGGTCGCGCTGCTCATGTTTTTGCCAGGCTTCATCGAAAGCCTGAGCAAAGCTGTCGGCGTTATTGAACACCCGGTTGGAGTTCAGTGGATGTTCACGCATGGCATTGGCTAGGGCTCTGGGGGCCTGGAGTTGGCTGGGCTGGACCAAGCAGCATCTCAAGCAGGGTATTGATTGCCGTATCGCATTTTTCAAGTTCGATTGGGGTGCTGCTTTCGCGCCAGAGGATCTGGCAGTAGTGGCGAAGGAACGACCGCCAGGCATCAATAGTGGATTCTTCGTCCCAGGGTGCTAGCTGGTCCACCTTGGCAAGCACCCGGGTAATGGTTTGGGCCACCGCCATGCCACCACGGCTGCCCAGTAGCCGCTTCAGGGCCAAGGAGCGCCCCCCCGCCACCTCGGGCTCCTTGGGGTCGTGGTCACAGATCAGTTCCGTGATAGTGCTAGCGGCCCCGTAAAGGCCCTTGTTGGAGGTGCCTGGCTCGGCCAGTTCGCCAAAACAGAGGGCGATTTCAAGCAGGGCCCTTCCCATGGTGGCGCTCACCAGCTTGGGATCACGGCTGGGATCAGCTTTGTAGTTGAGGCGCTCGCAATGCTCGATAAAGGCTGCATCGCAGTGCAGGAGTTGGCGAATTTTCTCGCCGACGAAAAAGCCTTGGAGTTGGCTCTGCATGGTGCCGCAATATTCAGCCGTTTCTAGTTGAGCCATTCCAAACCCGGGCAGGTTTTTCGCGACAAGAAAGCAGTGGGATGAGAATGCCAGGACCCAGATTTGAACTGGGGACACGGCGATTTTCAATCGCCTGCTCTACCAACTGAGCTATCCCGGCCCGTCGCCTAAGCAACTTTGCAATCTTAGATCACGGACCTGCCACGGGGTTCGGGCCAGGCAGGCCATGCCAGCCACCTGCCAGCCCTGGTCGCGCAGGGTGGCAGCGGCGGCGCAGGCCGTAGCACCCGTCGTGAGGATGTCGTCCAACAGCACCACCGCAGGTTTATCCCGGGGGTGCTGTTGCTGCCCAGACGCGGAGCAGCGAAAGGCCCCAGCCTGGTTAGCCCAGCGCAGCTCGCGGCTTAGATGGTGCTGGCCCAGCACGGCCCGACTGCGTTGCAGGAGGGGTGCCTGGCGCCAGCCCAGTTGCCAGCTAAGGGCTCTGCCCAGCAGACCGGGCAGAGGGTTGGCTCGCCGCTTCCAGCTGGGGATCGCAACCAGCAGCGGTGGTCTGGCCCAAGGTTCGGCGCCCAGTCTTGCGGCTAGTTGCTGTACCAGAACTGCCACCATGGCTGGATTCGGATGGGTACGCAGATAAAGAAGCTGCCGGCGCAGCCGCCCCGAGTACATGCCAGCGGCCCACCAATGGATGGGATCACTACCCTGGCGTCCCCCCTCGGGTAATTCCGCCGCCAGATCGGCGTGCAGGCTTGGTGGTTTGGCGATCCATTCCAGGGGCAGCAGCTTTAACAGCCCTGCCGTGAGGGGAGTTGGGCCAGGGGGCCAGGAGGCCATGGATGGGTCTGCAGGTTTCCCGCAGGATTCCCACGCCGCCGGCTTCAGCGGGGCAGGGCCCGCAGCATCGCCACCAGGGTGCGATGGGCATCCTCACTGTCACTAAGGCAGTGGTCGAAGGGCACTGTGACCTTGGCGCCATCCACCTCAAGCTCCATGGCTTCGGCTCGGACTGCTACCAGGCTTGCCTCCTCGGCTGCGCCTAGGCCGCCGTAGTGACGGGCATAGGCCAGCACCGCCTCGGCATGGTCGTCATTCATGTGTCGGCAAATCCGATCGCTCACGGCGGGAGTGAGGGGGTCGGCGGCCATGGTGATGCGCGGCGGTGGGGGTGGGAGTGATTCTGGCTCGGACGAAGCTGCTAAGGGAGTTAGGCGGCGCCGAAGCGCTGCCACAACAACAGGCCAAAACGCAGGGCACTGAAGCCCACATAGCCAGCCAGCACCACAAACACCGCCATGGAGATCACAGAGCGCAGGCGGTCGTTCATGGTTTTTGCAGGGCTGTTGCGGCCAGTCTGGCCATGCCAAGGGCAGCTGTGCACCCCGGTCGATTCAGCACCGGTATGCCCAGGCTCTGCTGGCGCAGCCGCCGCCATTGGGGGTTGCGGGCCCCGCCCCCCAGGGTGATCACCCGCTCCAGGGCGGGGGCGCCGGCCGCTTGCAACCGCTGCCAGCCCTGTTTTTCGAGGGCTGTGAGGCCCTCCAGCAGGGCCTGGAGGTAGCGGACGTCGCTGATCGGGCGCGGTCCCAGTAGCGGCTCGAGCTCAGGATCGTCCACAGGAAAGCGCTCCCCACGGGCTGGCAGCGGCCGCAGCTGCAGGCCCGTGGGTTGGCGAGGATCGATCTGGCGGCTCAACTCTTCGATCTGGCCGTCACTGAAGAAGCGCCTCAGGATGCCGGCTCCGGTATTGGAGGCGCCACCTACCAGCCAGCTTCCTGCCACTCGGTGACAGCTGATGCCTGGCCCTTCGATTGGTCTGGGGCTGAACTGTTTGAGCACCAGGGTGGTGCCCAGCACGGTGACGCCATCACCCCTGCCTGGCTGGGCGGCTAGCACCCCGGCGTTGGCGTCGGTGCTGCCTGCAACCACCTGGCAGCCAGGCGCCAGTCCCAGCTTTTGGGCCGTCGTAGCAGCGATTCGCCCCAGCACCGCGCCGCTGGGGCGAATCGCTGGCAAGGCTGTGGCCCACGGCTGGAGCGCGATCGAGCCACTCCAGCCCTGCCTTTGCAGGTCCCAGCCGAGGCGCAGGTTGTTGCCCTCTTCTCCCCAGCTCCAGTCACCAAGCAACCAGCCGGTGAGCCAGTCGGCCTGGTGACGCAGCAGCCAGGGGCCGCCCGCTCCAATTGCTTGGGCCTGAGCCAGCAGGTGCAGGGCCCGGGCCAGGCTGCCATTGGCACTAGCGGCTGGGCCTGAACCGGCAAGGGCTGCAGCAATAGGGGCCTGCTCACGGCAGATGAAGTGATACGCCAAGGCTTTACCTAGGCAGCCAGGGCCGGGCTGGCCATCGGGATGGCACAGCAGCAGGGTGCCGGAGGTGCCATCCACCGCCAGCGCCCCAACTTGCTTTCGGGCAGCGGCTGGCAGCAGCCCGCAGAGGCTTATTAGGCCCTCCACCCAGCCCAAAGGCTCCTCCAGGCTGGATGGATAGGGGCTGGACTCTGCGATCAGCTGCTCGCCGTCTGGCCCTATCAGGGCAATCCGCAGGCCGCTACTGCCCAGATCCACTCCAAGGGCATGTGTCGTGTTCACCCGCAGGGGTGGCAGCTCAGGCGTCGACCTGCGCTGCGGTGACCTGCTTGAGCGTGGCAGCGATGGCGTCCACGTTTTCCCAGGGAAGATCCAGGTCGGTGCGGCCGAAATGGCCGTAAGCAGCCACATCTTGATAGAAGCGGCCGCCGCGTTGCTGGGGCAGCTCCCGTAAGCCGAAGGTTGCGATGATGGCCCCGGGGCGTAGGTCGAACTGCTCCTGCACCAGGGTGGTGAGGTCGTCATTGCTGATGGCGCCCGTGCCGAAGCTTTCCACCAGAATGCTTACCGGTTTGGCTACGCCGATGGCGTAGCTGAGCTGCACTTCGCACTTGCGAGCCAGGCCTGCGGCCACCAGGGCTTTAGCCACGTAGCGGGCGGCGTAGGCGGCGGAGCGATCCACCTTGGTGGGATCCTTGCCCGAGAAGGCGCCACCGCCATGGCGGGCATAGCCGCCGTAGGTATCAACGATGATTTTGCGGCCCGTCAGACCGGCGTCACCCTGGGGGCCGCCCACCACAAATTTGCCGGTGGGGTTCACCAGGAAGCGAGTGTCTGCCTGGGAGGGCTTGAGGGCCAGATCGGCGGTGGCGGGCTCCACCACGTGGCTCCAGAGGTCGGCGGCAATGCGCTCCCGAATCGCTTTTTCGTCCGAGATGCCATCGATCTCAGCTGTGTGCTGGGTGGAGATCAAGATCGTGTCGATCGACACGGGCACCTCGTTTTCGTAGACGACGCTCACCTGGGTTTTGCCGTCGGGCAGCAAGTAGCCGAGGCTGCCGTTGTGACGCACCTCCGCCAGCCGCCGCGCCAGGCGGTGGGCCAGGCTGATCGGCAGAGGCATTAGCTCTGGCGTCTCGTTGCAGGCGTAGCCAAACATGATCCCCTGGTCGCCTGCTCCAACCAGATCGAGGGGGTCGCCGTCGTGGTCGTCGGCCTCATTCACCCCCTGGGCAATATCGGGGGACTGCTGGTCTAGGGCCACCAGCACAGCGCAGCTGTGAGCATCGAAGCCGCCGGCGCGGGCACCGGCGTAACCGATCTGGTTGATCACGCCCCGCACCAGGGTGTTGAAGTCAACCCGGGCGCTTGTTGTTACTTCACCAGTGATCAGGCAAAGGCCAGTGTTGACCACGGTCTCGCAGGCAACTCGAGAAGCAGGGTCCTGGGCCAGCAGGGCATCGAGCACCGCATCGCTCACCTGATCACAGATCTTGTCGGGATGCCCTTCTGTTACAGACTCAGAGGTGAAGACGTAGCGGCTCATGCAGCCTTAATTCAACTGAACTCAGCCTATGTGCTGGCCTGCGTTTACCTGGAGCTCACGCCAATGTTGCAGGCAGGGGAAGCGCGGATCTAGCGGCGGGGCGATGCTCCAGCCCGCCCCATAGCCGAGCACTACGGACACCCCCGCCTGCTGGGCCATGCGCAGGTCGCTATTGGCATCTCCGATCAGGGCGCAACGGTTGGGCTGTATTCCGAGTTGGTCGCAGAGTGCGAGCACAGCCGCCGGGTCTGGCTTGCGCGGGTTGTGGTCGGCACTCCACAGGGCTTGAAACCTGGACCTGAGGTTTTGGCTGGCCAGAAAAGCTTCGATGCCAGCCTCGTCATCGTTGCTGATCACGGCGCACACCACTCCTGCTTCCTGCAGTGCTTGCATCAAGTCGTGGAGTCCGGCGGTGGCGATGGGCCGGTGCTCACTTCCCTGGCCATGCAGGCCATCGGTGGCCGCAAAGACGCTTTCGCTGAGTTCTAGGGCTTCCGGCCAACCAAGGCCAACCTGGGCCAACGCTGTGGCGGTGGAGATCAGGTTGTGGCTGCGGGAGCCGACGGCCGTTGCGCCGGCCGGATGGATGGCGCTACTGCGGAGCCCGTAGGCCCGCTGCAGTAGCTGAGCTAGTTCTTTGGCTCGGCTGGTGGGTAGCTCCGGGTGGCGTTTCCCCAATAGCTCGCAGGCATGAAAAACCCTGGCCTCGGCCAGGGTGTGGAGCATGGGTTCGCTGATGCAAAGGGTGCCGTCCTTGTCGAACAACACCGCTTCGATTGGGAATGATGTTCCCGTCGCATCAGCCAGGGGTTGCCCCCGCAGAAACAGCTCGGCCATGGAGGGCTCGTAGTTGGACCTGGCTCAGTCGAGGGTGACGCCCATTGGTTCGTTGTCTTCGGCCTGCTCAAGCAGCATCTGCTTGTAGCGGGCGGCCATTTCCTCGGCTTTCTCGAACACTTTCTGGGGATCGGTGAGCATGTCTCCGGGCTCGGGCTCGAGGGCCTTGGTCGAGAGGGAGATGCGGCCCCGCTCGGCGTCGAGGTCGATGATCATCACCTTCATCTGGTCGTTGACATTGAGCACCGTGTGCGGTGTCTCGATGTGCTCGTGGCTGATCTCGGAAATGTGCAGCAGGCCGCTGACACCGCCGATGTCGATGAAGGCGCCGTAGGGCTTGATGCCACGCACGGTGCCGAGCACCACTTCGCCCACTTCGAGGCGATTCATCTTGCGCTCCACCAGGGCGCGGCGATGGCTGAGCACCAGGCGGTTGCGCTCTTCGTCCACCTCAAGGAACTTGAGGGGCAGGAAGTCGGCCACCAGCTCTTCTTTGGCCTTGCGGGTGCTGATGTGACTGCCGGGAATGAACCCGCGCAAGCCTTCCACCCGCACGAGGGCGCCACCACGGTTGGTGGCAAATACTTCGCTGTAAATGGTCGCGTCTTCTTTTTGCAGCTGGCGCACCCGTTCCCAGGCACGCTGATATTCGATGCGGCGTATGGAGAGCGAGAGCTGGCCGTCTTCGTTCTCCTCACTCATGATGAAGAACTCGCGCACCTCGCCTGGCACGAGAACGTCGCTGAGGCCTTCAACCCGGTTGATTGACACCTCCTGAACGGGCATAAATGCCGCTGTTTTGGCGCCGATGTCGATCATGGCGCCCTTCGATTCCAGGGCAAACACGGTGCCGTTGACAACGTCACCCGGCTTGAAGTTGTAGTCGTACTTGCTCAGTAGCGACGCAAACTCATCCAGGGTGAAACCCACGCCATCAGCATCGTTGCGGGATGCAGCGCGACTGCTGGGGTCATCGGCGGTGGGAACCTCTTCCGGAATGGCTAGATCGAGGTCATCGCCCATGGCGGCGGCGAAATCGAGCTCGGCCTCGGCACTGGTCGCGTCTTGGTTGAGCGCTTCAGTGCTGGTATCGGAAGGGGTCACGGTCATGGATAGGTGGCGGTCTGCCTGAAGCAGTAGGAAAGGAGTGGGTGATCTGCCCGCCAGCAGAGCAAACCCGATTTATTACTGTACCAATCAGGCCTCACACCAATGGAGCCGCCCACCAGTGAGGCTCCTCTGGGAGGTTTGCTTTGCTCTGCCCCGGCTCAGCTGATCTGATTCAGAAGATCTGGCTCAGCTGACCGTGGCCAAGCTGGCTTTGCGCAAGCGGCCACCACTGCGCTTGTGCAGACCTTCCAAGGTGGCCACAAAATCGCTTACGCCCTGGAACTGGCGATAGACAGAGGCAAAGCGGACATAGGCAACCTCACTCATTTCACTGAGCTGCTGAAGCACAAGTTCACCAATTTCGGCACTGCTCACCTCCCTTCCGCTGCGTTGCTGCAGCTGGAGTTCGATTTCATCCACCACTCCTTCGAGCCTTGCCGGCTCTAGACCTGTTTTTTCGCAGGCGCGCAGTAGCCCGTGCAGCAGCTTGACGCGGTTGAAGGTTTCCCGCGAGGAGTTGCGCTTCACAACAGTGATGGGCACTGTCTCTACCCGCTCATAGGTAGTGAAGCGGAATTCGCAGTTGAGACACTCACGCCGCCGTCTCACGCTGCGACCACTGTCGGCCGCTCGAGATTCGAGCACCCGGCTGTCGGTGTGTTGGCATGAGGGACATTGCATCCCTGGCATCCGGGCGTGTCTTTCAAGTGTAAGCAGCACTTTTTCATTTGGAAAGGCCCGCATTCGCCTATTGCGCAACAAAAAAGCCCCTGCCGAAGCAGGGGCTTTAAAGGGCTCTGGCTGATTATTTGCCGATCTTGGGGGGATCGCGAAAAGCGATTGCAAAGAAGAGCGTGGAGATGGCCAGGGCCAGGATCAGGATGTAAGCGAAGCTTTCCATGGATGTCCTCGGGGGTGCTGGCGGTCAGCTGAGGGGACTGCCTGCCGGGGGCACGTAGCCCTCGGGCAGACGACGGGTGGAGCGGTCGCCCAATTTCTGGAACAGACCGAATTCCACTTGTTCGCCAAGGTCCGGATCAATACCGGCAAACACATCGCGATACAGGGTGCGAGCACCGTGCCAGATGTGACCGAAGAAGAACAGAAGGGCGAAGGTGGCGTGTCCGAAGGTGAACCAACCGCGGGGTGAGCTGCGGAAGGTGCCGTCGGAGTGATAAGTCTCGCGGTCAAATTCGAAGGCTTCGCCGAGCTGGGCCTTGCGAGCCAACCGCTTCACATCGGCAGGATCAGTGAAGACCTGGCCGTTGAGGGCGCCGCCGTAGACGGTCGCTGTCACACCGGTCTGCTCAAAGGAATACTTGGCCTCAGCCCGACGGAAGGGAATGTCGGCGCGAACGATGCCTTCTTGATCCTGGAGAACGACGGGGAAGTTCTCGAAGAAGTTGGGCAGGCGCCGAACCTCAAGGTCCCGACCGTCTTTGTCAGTGAAGGAGATGTGGCCAATCCAGCCGGTGGGGAGGCCGTCGCCATTCACCATCGGACCAACCCGGAACAGGCCGCCTTTGGCAGGACTGTTACCGACGTAGTCATAGAAGGCCAGCTTTTCAGGAATCGAGGCATAGGCCTGTTCCTTGGTGGCTCCGTTGTCGAGAGCGGTTTGGACTCGACGATTGATTTCCGTCTTGAAGTAGCTCTGGTCCCACTGATAGCGGGTGGGGCCAAACAACTCAACTGGAGTTGCCGCAGCGCCGTACCACATCGTTCCGGCAACAATGAAGGCTGCAAAGAAGACAGCTGCGATGGCCGAGGCCAGGACCGTTTCGATGTTGCCCATGCGGAGAGCCTTGTAGAGGCGCTCAGGCGGACGAGTGGTTATGTGGAAGATGCCAGCAATGATTCCAACGATGCCAGCGGCAATGTGGTGGGCCACGATGCCGCCTGGGTTGAAGGGATTGAATCCCTCTGGTCCCCAGGATGGTTGAACTGGCTCTAAGTGTCCCGTAATTCCATATGGATCACTGACCCACATGCCAGGTCCGAAAACCCCAGTGAGGTGGAAGGCCCCGAATCCGAAGCAACCAAGCCCGGCAAGTAGCAGGTGGATGCCAAAGATTTTGGGCAGATCGAGGGCAGGTTCGCCGGTGCGAGGGTCCTGCCAAATCTCTAGATCCCAGTAAGTCCAGTGCCAGATGGCAGCTAGGAAGAGCAGGCCGCTAAAGATGATGTGGGCTGCAGCCACACCTTCAAAACTCCAGAATCCAGGATCAACGCCGGTTTCCCCGGTGATGCTCCAGCCGCCCCAGCTGCCGGTTACTCCTAATCGGGCCATGAAGGGCATGACGAACATGCCTTGGCGCCACATCGGGTTGAGTACCGGGTCGGACGGATCAAAAATTGCGAGCTCATAGAGCGCCATGGAGCCGGCCCAGCCGGCAACCAGGGCGGTGTGCATGAGGTGCACTGCGAGCAATCGGCCCGGGTCGTTAATGACGACCGTGTGCACCCGATACCAGGGCAATCCCATTGGGGTAGTTCTGGGTGGGTTGGGCGATCGTAAGGGGGCTCCGGCCGCCGTGCGCGCCAGGTAACGGACCGCAACGGCCTGGCCCAGAATGAATACCTCTGCAGAAAGGTTTCATGCCCGTGATCCGATTTGTTCGCGAGGGCCGCGACATTGAGTGCTACCCCGGCGAAAACCTGCGAGAAGTGGCTTTGCGGGAGGGCATTCAGCTCTACGGGCTCAAGGGTGCCCTAGGCAATTGCGGCGGCTGCGGCCAGTGCATCACCTGCTTTGTGGCGATTCCGGAGGGCACCGGTGCCCAGGTGCTGAGCGGCCGCACCGCCGTGGAAGACCAAAAACTGCGCCGGCGCCCCCAAACCTGGCGGCTTGCCTGTCAAACCATGGTTCAGGAGTCTGTTTTGGTTTTGACTCGGCCCCAAGTGGGCATGGCCGACCAGGAAAATTTGGTGGCGGAGGCCCAGGCCAAGCCCCTGCCCAGCGGCCCCACAGCCTGGCCTGCCCCTCCGGCGCAGGAAGGCGACGAGGATTTAGAGGATGGGGCTGAAGGTCACAGCGAGGGCGGAGAACAGGCCCCAACCGCAACGAGCGGTGAAGCCTCCTGAAAAGCGCCCATTTGGCGGTGATACCCTCCCCTCACTTCCCCTTCAGCCATGGAAACCAACGATCTCGGCTTTGTTGCCAGCCTTTTGTTCGTGTTGGTTCCCGCGGTCTTTTTAATCATTCTTTACATCCAAACCAACAGTCGCCAGGGGGGCTAGTTCCTCCCTTCGGGCTCCCGCACCAGCAACACAGGTGCTGGGGCATGAACGCGGATGTAGTCGCTCACCGAGCTGCCCAGTAGCCGGTCGATGTCGACGAGCCCGCGTGCAACCACTGGGCGCCGATCCTGGGAAGCGATCACCAGCAGGTCGGCTTTGAGATCCTCAGCGGCGGCGCACACGCTGCGGCCGACATCGCCGCTGAGGTGCACCGCCTTGAGCTCCACTCCGTAGCCACGGGCTCGTTGGGAGGCTTTTTCGAGCACGTCATCGGCTGGGGATTTGCCGCCCCGAGAAGGGGTGATGTCTTGGCGGGTGACATGCACGCCTGTGAGGCTGCCGCCAGGAATCTCCCGCACAAGCTCGCAGGCAAGTTTCAGGGCGTCGTCGCCGACCCCGGTGCCATCGATGGCCACCATCACCCGGTTGATGTGGCGGATGTAAAGGTCGTCGCGCACCAGCAGCATCGGCCTGGTCGAAAGCTGGAATACGTATTGGCTGGCGCTGTTGCTAAGGATCGACTGAAGGCGGCCCATGCCTCTGGAGCCCATCACGATCAGGTCGCTGTTGAGTTCGTCGGCCACTTTCAGCACCGTTTGCTTGGTGTCTCCCTGGCGAATGATTGTGTTCACCTCGCTGGGGTTGAGTCCGAGCCGCTGCACCGCTTCGGCGGCGATACTCGCCGCTTTTTGGGATTGGTCCGCGAAGCTCTCACCAGCCTGCTCAGGCACCACGTGCAGCAGGTTGATGCGGGCCGCACGCACCGCCGGGATGTCGCGCAGCATGCGCACCATCTCTTCCACGTGGCCTTTGCCGGAATCGGCGATTAGAACGTTGCGAAACACTGAGACGACTCGAAGTAGCAGGCTGCCTGTCAGCCTATGGCCGATCTGCAAGCGCAAGTCATCTGCCCGTTACACCGCAACCATCCCGCTCCGGCCAAGCTGGCCCGGCTGTGTTGAAGAAAGTGTCTGAAGGCTGGTTGCTGGAGCGCCGTGTGCTGCCCCAGCACACGGACCACGCCGGCGTCATGTGGCATGGCGCTTACTTGGCTTGGCTTGAGGAGGCGCGGGTGGAGGCCCTGGCTGCAGCTGGTATCGCCTACAGCGATCTTTCCGCTCGGGGCTTTGAGCTGCCGGTGGTGAGCTTGACCATTGACTACAAGCAACCCCTGTTTCACGGCGATGCTGTCCAGCTGTGGAGCGAGGTGCTGCCGCGCTCTGGTCTGAAATTGCCATGGCGAAGCCGTTTTGTTGCTGCAAGCGGAAAGCTGGCGGCTGAGGCAAGGGTTGAACTTGTCCTGGTGGAGAGCGCCCCTGGGCTGGATCAGCGCCGGCTGGTGCGCCGCTTGCCCCCTGATCTAGAGGCCGCGGTTACGGCCCTGGTCCGGGGACCGCATTAAGATCAGTACATCTGTACTGAAGGCGGTATGGCGATTCAAGGGCTGCTGCGGAGCGCCGATGGCTCCGGTTGGAATCAGGAGCAGCGGCTTTGGTGGCTGCTGTGGTCGGGTTGTCCGGGGATTGGCGCCCAGCGGCTGGTTGCCATTCGGGACAACTTCTGTGGCTGGGCGGCAGCCTGGGGCGCTCCGCTGGAGGCCTTTGCTGCCCTTGCCGGTTTTGGTGCGGTGGGCTGCCGCCAGCTGCAGCGTTATCGCGATCGCTGGGGTCCCGATCCCTTGCCCCGTTTCGGTCAAGAGCTGCGCGGCGGCAAGGGGGTGTTGGTACCAGCTGATCCGGCCTTTCCGCCCGAGTTGCTCTCCTTGGCGCGGCCGCCTCTGCGCCTGTGTTGGCGGGGTAAGGGCTGGTTGTGGCCCCTGCTTCGTCGCCGCCAGGCCATTGCGGTCGTGGGGACGCGCCGGCCCTCCCTGCATGGGTTGGCCATGGCTGAGGCGATCGGTGCGGCCCTTGCCCAGGCGGGTTGGCCGGTGGTGAGTGGCCTGGCAGAAGGGATCGACGGAGCCGCACACCGGGGCTGCTTGTCCAAGGGCGGCCGACCTGTGGGGGTGTTGGGCACTCCCCTTGAGCGGGTTTATCCCAGGCACCATCAGCAGCTACAGGCTGAGGTGGGTGCCGCGGGGCTGCTTGTGAGCGAGTTGCCGGCGGGCACTGCGGTGCAGGCAGGTCATTTTGCGGCTCGCAACCGGCTGCAGGTCGGCCTGGCTCGGGCGGTGGTGGTGGTCGAGTGCCCTATGCGCAGTGGAGCTCTCCAGTCGGCCACCCTCGCCATGCAGCAGGAGTTGCCGGTCTGGGCCGTGCCGGCTGATGCGGGCAAGTCATCTGCTGCTGGTAGCAATCGTCTGCTCGCCCAAGACGCCACTGTGCTGCTTGAGCCCGCAGATTTAATTCGACAGCTAGGTCCTGGCCCCCTGGCGTCGCCAGATCCCGCTGCTCCTGCGGCCGCCCACGGGCTACTGCGATCAGCCGATCCCGCGCTGCTAACAGCCTTGGGGCACGGAGCTTCGCTTGAGCAGCTCTGTCTGATGCTGGAGGAGCCTGCGGCCACCCTTGCCTCCCGTCTGCTGGCATTAGAGCTTCAGGGGCTGGTGCGGGCTGAGCCTGGGCTTTGCTGGCGTCCGGCCTAGCCTGAATGCATGGTGAATGGGCAGCTCGATGGGGAGCAGTTGTTGGCCTGGCGGCGACAGCAACTAGCCCTGGGCGGGAGCCCTGGAGACTTTGACTGGCTGCTGGATCTGGCGGGAGGCCTGCCCTGGCGGGCTCAACAGCAGCTGCGTCTTCATGCTCAGCTGCCGGTTCAACTGGCCTGTGATCTCAACAAATTGGAGGCGATGTGGCGCCGCCATCTCGATACCGCCGAGCCGCTTCAATACCTTGTGGGGCGCTGCCCCTGGCGTGACCTGGAAATTAGCGTGGCCCCAGGAGTGCTGATTCCTAGACAGGAAACGGAATTACTGGTGGAGCTGGCCCTGGAGCTGGCCCCTTCCGGCCCGGGCTATTGGGCTGATCTCGGCACCGGCTCTGGCTGTATGGCCCTGGCCTTGGCCCTGGCCTGGCCGTCCAGTCGCGGCTGGGCCATCGACTGCAGTCCAGGGGCTCTTCGCCAGGCGGCCCTCAATCTGGCGGCAGGTGGCGTGGCTGATCGGGTGCAATTGCTGGAGGGCAGTTGGTGGCAGCCGTTGAGCTCCTGGTGGGGACAGTTGGAGCTGGTGGTGAGCAATCCCCCCTACATACCGACTGAGGTATGGGCTGGTTTGGAGCCCGGCGTGAGGGAGCATGAGCCTTTAATTGCCCTCGATGGCGGAGTCGATGGACTGGATGCCTTGCGCCTAATAGTGGCGGGTGGGGCGGCGGCCCTTGCTCCAGGAGGCCTGTTGCTGATGGAGCATCACTTCGACCAGAGCCATGCGGTGAACGACCTACTCAGTTCTGCCGGATATGCCGAGGTGTGCTCCCATAGGGATCTCGAAGGTGTAGGGCGCTTCGCGTCGGCTCGCTGGCCAGGATCGGGCAGGGATTGCCATGACCATTAAGCCTGGATTGTTGCCGGTTCCATCTCCAGCTTTGGAGCCACCAGATCTGGCGGCATTGCTCCTTGAGGGTTCAGCTGCCCTGTTCCCCACAGATACCTTGCCAGCCCTGGCGGCTTCACCGGGCCAGGCCAACCAGCTTTGGTGCCTGAAACAACGCCCGGCAGACAAGCCTTTGATTTTGATGGCGGCCAGCTCCGAAGCTCTGTTTGCTTGCCTGGGCATAGCGCCGCGCTCTGAGTGGTTGGAGATGGCTGCCTGGGCCTGGCCTGGGGCGGTCACTTTGGTGCTACCTGCCGTTGGAGTGGTGGCAGAGGCCCTCAATCCCGGTGGGTCGAGCCTGGGCCTGCGGCTGCCGGCCAGTGCGGAAGCCCAGGCCTTGCTGCAGCTCAGTGGCCCCTTGGCTACAACCAGCGCCAATATTTCAGGCTGTCCGGCTGCCTGCACAGCTCAGGAGGCTGCCGAGCAATTTCCAGGGGTGCCGCTTCTGGCACCGATCCCCTGGCCCCTCGGCGCAGGTCAGGCCAGCACGGTTGTTGCTTGGCGCCCCGAGAGAGGCTGGCGGGTATTGCGGGCCGGTGCTCTACTGCCCCCAGGCATTTAGGAGCGTGTAGGCATGGGGGCTCTGATTGTTGTGGTGGCGGTCTCGGTAGCGGTGTTTTATTGGGCTATGGAGCCCTTGCTTCAGGTGTTGTCCGACTTGATGGAGCTCAGCTTTTTGCCCTGGTTGCTGCTGGCCCTTGGTATCTGGCTTCTGGCTGGGCGAGCCCAGGGGGAAACCTAGGGCGCCTGGGTTTGGACTACTAACGGTTTGGCGGTGGCGTACAGATTGGCCAGCATCAAGTTTTCGCCACTTTGGTTTTTATTTCCGCTGCGATAGAGGTAGGCGCCAAGCACCCCAGTCGTAGCGACAGCTGCCGAAGTTTTTCCAGCGGGGAGCTTTGAGTTGCCGGATCTTGTCCAAGATGGCTTGCTCTTTGGTGCTGGCCTCGGTTGCTATTTGGGCCTGGGCGGTTCCGGGGCTCACCATGGGGGAGCCCAACGCTACGAGAGCCAGGATATGGCCATTGGGAGCTGCCGCTGCAGGTGGTGATGCGTTGCTTTTAAGGGCATAAACGGGAAATCGGAGAACAAGCTTGAATGTCCTAAGGCGTCGGTTAGGGGCGAGATAGTCGACCTAACATATTTTGATCACCTGCTGGCTGTCTTAGTCGATTGATTTGAATTCAACGCCATAGCGATAGCTGTAGCCATAGCCGTCAACCAGGTGCCTGGCACTGGTGAACTTGGCTCTGTGTATTTCAGGTGGCACCTGTTTCTGCTGCATAATTAGGCAGGCAAGATCTGCGGAGAGCCCATGACAGTCCTTGTTGCTCTAGTTGCTTCCTTGGCCGTGGCATGGATGGTTGGAAAACTCAGTGCAGGCAAGCCTAGGGCTCAAAGAGAAGGCCTAAAGACTATTAACTTCGAACCGGAACGGCCAAGGGCTCTTTCCTACACAGAGATGATGAACTCTGGTCGGCAACGGATGGTTGAACCACTGCGAGGTGATGATTGAGATCTCTCCTGGGCTGCTTGACAAAGAAGAATGATCAGTGTTGGATCCTTCCGCATCTTGACATCGAATCAAGTCCCATCCGAGGGATATAACTGGCTAGCTATGTCCTGGATCGTCTCGGCAGCGAGTAGGCAAATCCCCTGCCGTTGCAACTGGCGCGGATCTCGCCGTCGTTATCTTTGAGCAATTGCCTTTAATGCCGACCCGAACAATGGATTGGAAGGGTTAGATGCTGTTGTAGGGAGTTTGACAAGACAAGCTGGTCTCAGGTTCTCGTAGTCGATCTTTACTCCTCAACGCGTGCACTTTGTGCCCCTGCAAATTTGATCGACTTGTCTCGATCATTTACGGTCAGGGATGCCACGCGACGCTTCTTGTCGAGCATTTAAGTGAGCATCCCATCTGGCAACTGGACTGAGCTGGCAGACTTCGTGCCACGAATGAAAAAATCAAGTCCTGCCTATTCCACCGGGCATGACCCTTGTGCATGGCCTACGCCGCGACTTTTCCTCGGTGCCCGTCAAGGCCAAGGATTTAAAACCGCTGAGCTTGGGGATGCTGATGGCCATGGGTAGTCACTGGGGCTAACGGCCACGGCCTTCCCGATTCTGTTGGGCGATTGCTTCGGTGCCATTTCGCCTGGCAGGAATCCCAGAACACAAGCCGGCCAGTGAAGTCCAGCCCATACTTAAGGCTTACGTTCTGAGTCCGTGGACCAGCAAACCGTCCATGCTTACATCGAGGAGGTGCCTCGCTGGCAAGACGGTGCTGAGTTGCCCGGCCCGCCCCTCTCCAGCATGCAGTGGCTGGTGTGGTCGCTGGCGACGGCGGGAAAATTTTTTGAGGGGCTCATCGTCTTCATGGGTGGTATCGCCCTGCCCCTGGTGAGCGAACAGTTCGCCATGAGCGCCACCGATCGCGGCTTTGTGACCGCCGCCACCCTGTTCGGGATCATGATTGGCGCCCTCGCCTTGGGCGGCCTGGCCGATCGCTTCGGCCGCAAGCCGGTCTTCATCGCTGAAATGGTGTTGCTGCTGATTGGTTTGGTGGCAGCAGCCTTTAGCCCCAATACCACTTGGCTGGTGGGCTGCCTGTTTGTGATCGGTCTGGCCCTGGGCGCTGACTATCCCACGGCTCATCTGGTGATTTCCGAGAGCATTCCGGCAAGCATCCGGGGCCGCCTGGTGCTCGGAGCATTCAGCTTCCAGGCCGTTGGAGCCGTTGTGGGAACAGCCTTGGCGGCGGTGCTGCTGGCGAGCCGCCCCGACCTCGAAACCTGGCGGATCTTCTATTTGATGCCGGTGTTGCCCGTGGCTTTGGTGGTGTGGGGCCGCCTGTTTCTGCCCGAAAGCAGCCACTGGTTGATCAGCCGCGGCGAGGTGGAAGAAGCACAGACCCACCTGGAGCGTTTGCGCAATCGCCAAGACGTTGCCCTTGCCATGGCGTCCGCTTCTGATGGTTCAATCCGAGACCATTCCAAGCCCGCCGACTGGCGAGAACTGTTTCAGGGCCGGCTGCTGAAGGCCACCACCCTGGCATCCGTGCCGTGGTTCCTCCAAGACCTCTCCACCTACGGCATCGGTATCTTCACCCCGGTGATCATCGCCGCCGCCTTTGGCATGCAGTCGGGCGACCACAACGTAGTAAGCGTAATCCGTGACGATCTGCTCGCTGCCCGGGGCACGGCCTTGATCGATGTGGCCTTCCTGGTTGGGATCAGTGTGGCGATCGTTTTGGCGGATCGCTGGGGGCGGATCCCCTTGCAGATCCTTGGCTTTATCGGCTGTGCCCTAGGCCTGGTTCTGGCCGCCGCCGGAGCCGGCTCCGCTGAGAGCGCCAACAACCTGCCCTTGATTGTGGCGGGCTTTGTGCTGTTCCAATTCATGACCAACCTGGGCCCCAATTCCCAGACGTACCTGCTTGCTGGGGAGGTGTTCCCCACCCGGCTGCGGGGCCTGGGCGCCGGAGTCGCCGCCGCCGCCGGCAAGGTGGGCGCCGTCATCACAGCCTTTCTCTTCCCGGTCTTACTCACCCATTGGGGCACTCAGAGGCTGCTGCCCTTGCTGGCGATTACCTCCCTGGTGGGGGCCGCCATCACCTGGTTTTACCGAATCGAAACCAAGGGCCTCGATCTCGAAAGGTTGCATTGATCGAGCTGGCCGGTGGTGATCGCCCGCAGGGCCATGTCGGGATGGGTTGTGCTGCCCTGGCGCAGGTTCACCTAGATGACCTGCACATTCCAGACCCCGTTGATGCGCCATCAGGTGGGCGTCAGCACTTAATCGATCAAGGGCCGTGAAGAAAGACAAGGGGGGTGTCAGTTGGGTTCTGGGCTTGGTTCAAGGCCCTGGCTGGCTACTTGGCTGGCCCGATTGTCACGGGGTGCTTACGCCTTGTCTTTTGTCCGACTAGCTATGCAAGTTGAGTTCCCAGGGACGGGCTTCGCTTAGTACCCCCGGGCCCCATGTCTTGACAACCATTCATTAGTCAACCTATGGGGCTCCAGGCGCTGTTCCTCACTGCCGCAACCGATCTGAACCTAAAAGCCGGCTAACGGATTTGAACCGATGGCCTTCGCTTTACAAAAGCGCTGCTCTACCACTGAGCTAAGCCGGCAATGGAAGTCGCTATGCGGCAACCATGTATTGAGCTTATCGCTCACCCAGCGCCCAGAGCAGCAGCTGGGTGCGGCTTTGACAGCCGGTTTTGGCCAGTAGGCTCGACATATGGCTTTCGACCGTGCGCCTGCTAAGAATTAAGGCTGCGGCAATTGCTTTGTTGCTGTAGCCCAGTTCCAATTGCTGGAGCACACGCCGCTCAGCGGCGGAGAGTTCTGGATGCTCGAAGGCGGTTGAACAGGGCATGGCATTGGTGCGGCTGCCCCTCAGCGTTCCCACACTGTCTCAGGAATTGAGCTCGCTCTCCAGGGTTGGCTCAGAGATAGGGGCGGGAGCCGGCAGCTTGGCTCGCCGAATCGGCAGGTTGGCTACCAGGGCCGTTACTCGGTCCTCCGTTTCCAGGGTCACATCCCCTTCCTCAAAGTCGATTTCCACATAACGACTCACAACCTCAAGGATTTCCCGGCGCATTTGTTGCAGCAGCTCGGGATTGAGGTCGCTGCGGTCGTGGGCTAGCACCAACTGCAGTCGTTGCTTAGCCGTGTTGGCACTGGCGGGCTGCCGCCCCAACAGTTTGTTGATCACATCAAGCAAGGTCATCGGCTTCAGAAGATCTTGGTTTGCATCAGTCGCCCAATCGTGGCCCGCAGCCCTTGGCGCTCTTTGCTCGGATCGATCAGTGGCACCTCTTCACCCTGCAGGCGGCGAGCCACATTCGTGTAAGCGCGGCCAGCCGGTGAACTATTGCCGGTGAGGGTGAGGGGCTCACCTCGATTGGTGCTCACAATCACCTGTTCGTCTTCCAGGACTAGGCCAAGTAACGGCAGGGCCAGGATGTCGGTGACATCGCTTACTCCCAGCATCTCCTGATTTGCCATCATTTTTGGCCGCACCCGGTTCAGCACAAGCTGGATCGGCTTAACGCCTTCACTGTTGAGCAGGCCAATCACCCGGTCGGCATCTCGCACGGCCGAAACCTCCGGGGTTGTGACCACGATTGCTTCGCCTGCGGCCGCCATGGCGTTCTTGAAGCCGCCCTCAATGCCCGCCGGTGCATCGATTAATACGTAATTGAAATGCTCGCCAAGCATGGCAGCGATCTTGCGCATGTCGTCGGGCTGGAGCCACTCGAGCATCCGTGGATTTCCAGCGGGAAGCAAGGCCAGATTTGGCTCCTGCTTGTGCTTTACCAATGCTTGCTCGAGGCGACAGGTTTCTGCCAGCACCTCCTGGGCTGTGTAAACGATCCGGTTTTCCAAGCCGAGCAACAAGTCGAGGTTGCGTAGGCCGAAGTCGGCATCGAGCACGGCGGTGCGGGCACCTTGCTTGGCAAGGGCAATGCCGAGGTTGGCGGTGAGGGTGGTTTTGCCCACGCCTCCTTTGCCGGAGCAGATCAGGATGTAGCGGGTAGACGTGGCGGCCACGGCACAGGCTGGATTGAGGGCAGGTTAAGGCCAAAGCCTTGAGTTGCAGGTATCGGGGCTGGCATTGCTACTGGCGGCAGCTGCTCTAAAAGGGGTGATCAGGCTCCGAGAAGGGATGACTCAAACCCCAGGCGGGCTTAACCATCTGCACCATCACCAGCAGCTGCTGGTGATGCCCGATGACGGCCCAGTGGCTGTGGTGGCCTTGATTGATGCTGCCCAGGAGAGACTTCGGCTCAAGCAGTTCAAGTTGCAGTCGGAGACCATCGAGCAGGCCTTGATCCGGGCGCAGCAGCGTGGCGTGCAGGTGCGGGTGATGCTCAATCCACACACTTCCGGCGGCGACCGTTGGAATGATGAGGCCTATGCGCGCCTCGGCGCCTGCGGCATTGAGGTGGCCTGGACCAGCGAAGCCTTTCCAGTGACCCACGAGAAATCGCTGGTAGTGGATTCCAACTGCGTGCTGGTTGCCACCTTCAACCTCAGCGACAAATACTTCACTGAGACCCGTGACTACGGGGTCGTCAGCTACGCGGTGCCTGTTGTAGAGCAGGTGATCGCTGGCTTTGAGGCCGACTGGAACCGCAGCTTTTTCCATCCCGATCTCACTGTGGGCCTGGTGTGGAGCAGCGTTCACAGTCGCGGCCAAATGGCCAGGATCATCGATATGGCGCTCGAGAGCCTTTGGATTCAGCACCCAAAATTTGTGGATGCGGTGATTTTGGAGAGAATAATTTCTGCCCGGGAGCGCGGCGTGAAGGTGCGCTTCCTCTGTGGTGGCAAGCACGGCATTTCCGACTGGGACATCTACGACACTTTCTCTTCACTGCGTGTGATGGAGCGCTTTGGCGTGAAGGTGCGCCGGCAGAAGCACCTAAAACTGCACGCCAAGTTACTTTTGGTTGACGGTGCCTACGCCCAGACCGGTTCGATGAACATCGATCGCAGCGCTTTTGATCTGCGTCGCGAACTCGGCATCGAATCCGATGCCCCCGAGGTGGTGGCGAGGCTGCGCAGCACGTTCCAGGCCGACTGGGATGCGGCAAAGAAATATCACGCTCCAGATCCACTTGATCCCAGCCAACACGAGGACGGTGAATTGCCACCGGATCCCCACTTCGTCCATGACTGAGCCGCGCCCCAGCCTTTCTGAGTTGTTCTGGGGGATGCTTCAGGTGGCGCTCTCGGCCTTTGGTGGTGGCCTGTCGGCCTGGAGCCAGCGGATTGTGGTTGAGCAGCGCCGTTGGATGTCCAACGAGCAATTCCTCACTGGACTCACGGTTGCCCGCCTTTTCCCGGGGCCAAACCAGATCAACATGGCCGTGTACATCGGCGCCGAGTTCCACGGTTTGCCAGGCGCTTTGGTAGCCCTTGCCGGCATGCTGCTGCTCCCCTTCAGCCTGTTGATGGGGCTGGGTTTGGCCTACTTCCATTTCCACACCATCCCCTCGGTAGATCGGGTGCTGGCCGGGGTGGTGGCTGCGGCAGCAGGGATGGCCCTTTCCATGGGATTCAAGATTCTTGATCAATATTGGAATGATCGGGTTGCTTTGTTGCTTGCTGCGGTGGTCTTTTTGGCACTCAGCTTGTTTGACCAGCGCTTGATTCCAGTGGTGTTGATCGCCGGGCCTTTGGCCATGGCTTGGTATTGGCCCCGCCGGCAGAGCAATCCATGAGTGGGCTGCTGGCCGTGGCGGTGGCGTGTGAGCCAGCGCGCCTCTCTGATTTGGGCACCTTGGTGCAGGTGCTGTGGCAGTTTTTATCGCTGTCGCTGTTTTCACTCGGCGGTGGCAACACCCTGCTGGCGGAATATCACCATTTGGCGGTGGCCCAGTTTTGCTGGCTCACTAATACCCAATTTGCCGATCTTTATGCCCTGGCGGAGGCGGCGCCTGGCCCCAGCTCAATGTTGGTGGGCTTGCTTGGGCTCGGGGCCGGCTGGCGGGAGGGGCCTCTCTGGGCCCTGCTCTCCGCCTACGGCGCCGAAGCAGCGATCCTTTTGCCCTCTACCTTGCTGATGGTCATCGCCTGCCTTAGTTGGAAGCGCCT
>NZ_JAGQBD010000024.1:0-42598 GCF_024345455.1 Cyanobium sp. T1G-Tous | reverse complement strand
CGTGTCGCCTCCAGCGTCATCGCCCCCCGGTTGTCGCCGGCGACAACCGGGGGGCGATCAGTTCCCCTCACCGGCCAACTTGATTGACGCCAATCGGCCAAGGGGCTTGACGCGGGACATACGAGTTCCTCACCGATAAGGAAAAGGATGTTGAGCAGGAGATCAAGCGCACCGAGGTGTCGGATTCAGAAGTGATCAAGGCGCTGCAGCGGATCGTGTTTGACGACGTGCTGCAAAGCAACAAGATCCGTTTTGCCGACAACGGCAACGACTACTCCTTCGCCCAGAAGATCGACGACGGCTTGATCAAGGGCAAGGAGGGCGATGTGGTGGTGAACCTGGTGACACCAGAGCACCCCAACTACGGCAGCGAGGCGATCCTGCATAGCCGCAACATGGGTGGCACCGAACTGATGGCGGTGCTGCCGGGCAAGGAGCGGCTGCTCGATCAGATCCGCAGCCAGCTCAAAACCGACCTTTACATACGCCAGAACAGCGGCAGCGAAGACGAAACCCTCAACGCCATCTTGGCGATCCGGGCTAAGCAGAACGGCAGCCGCCGCCAGGAGATCACCCGGCTAGCGGAAGAGCAACTGCGCCTGGCCGTGCTGGTGGTGAATGGCCATACCCTCTCGGTGGGAGAAGGTGACCCCAAGACCCGTTTCAGCAAGGCCTACCAGGAGCTGATCCGCTCGGCCTTCCCCAAGCTGAAGATGGTGCACGGGGCCTTCAACGAGACCACCGTTGCGGCGGTGGTGCGCGACCAGGACGACCTGCTCGATGGCCTGGCGGTGCAGCTGTCTGAGGCAGAGCAGGAAGTGCTGGTGGAGGTGGAAAGGAGCAAAAATCAAGCCGAGCGACTGAGCGCAGAAGCGCTGGTGCGCAAGTTTGAGGGGCGCCCCTATGGCTGGAGTAACTGGGCCACCCTCACCTTTATTGCGCGGCTTTACCGGCTCGGGAAGCTGGAGCTGCGGGAGAAGGAGCTGCTCAGCAGCGTGGAGGTGATCGAGGCGCTCACCAACAGCCGCAAGCTGGGCGGCGTGAGCGTGCGCAAGCAGGAGGTGTACGACACCAGCACGGTGAATGCGCTCAAGCGCTTCCACCAGGAGCTGTTCAACACGCAGAGCATCGGCACCGATGCCCGCAGCACCTGCGAAGCCTTCCGCATGGCGATGGCAGAAGAAGCCCAGGACCTGCGGGAGATAGCAGCGCAGTCCGCCAATTACCCCTTCCTGGCCGCCGTGAAGCCCTGGGCGGAGCAGGCCGAGGCGATGGCCAAGAAGGACGACGGCTACCTGCTCAACCAGCTCAATACCTTCAAGGACAGCTGGCTGGATGCCGAGGAAGACTTGATCACTCCACTGAAGCAGTTCCTCAACGGCAATCAAAAAACGGTCTACGACGAAGTGCGGGCCTTTGAACTGCGCTACGGCGATGAGTTCGCCGACTTGCCGGCCGAACAGGTGAGGCCGCTGCGAATGCTGCTGGAGAGCGACAAGCCCTATGCCGGCGGCCTGATCCCCCAGGCCAACAGCGCGATGGCGGAACTGCAGAAGCAGCTGGGCGAGCGACTGGCGGCGGCCAAGGCCAAGGCACTGCAGGAGATCAGCGAGCAGGAAGCCCGCCTGAAGGCAACCGCCGACTTCCAAAAGCTGGAGACGAGCAAACAGGAGCAGGTGCTGGCAGCCACGGCCGCAGCCAAGGCCGATGTGGAGGCCGCGAGCCAGCCAGGACGGGCCTTGCTGCGGGTGAGCCGCTACCGGAACGATGAGGTGCCCAAACAGCTCCAGCGGATGGCGGCGCTGGCAGCCCCGGCGGACACATCAACGGCTGCACCCATCAAGGTGGTGGCGGCCTCAGCTCTGAAGGTGAACTGCCCCCTGAGCCAGATCACCAACAACCAGGAGCTGCAGCAGTGGCTAGAGGCGCTGCGCGCTTCTGCGCAGGCCGAACTCGATCAGGGGCACCGGATCAGTCTCTGAACTCTGCCTTCTCTTCCTGCTCACTCGTTTCTCAGACCAGCAACTGATCCATGCCCGTCAACACCGCTGCCCTGAAGACCTTCGCTCCGGCGATGCGCCGGCAGCTGCTGGAGGCGGTGGGCCGCAAGCTGGATCTGCTTCTCACCAGCCAGACCCCGGACACGCTCAGCACCTTCGCGAAGCAGATTGCTGAGCTACGGGAGCAGGAAGAGGAAAACCGCGAACAGCTACTGGAGCGGGTGGCGTACACCTGGTTCAACCGCCTATGCGCCCTGCGCTATCTGGATGCCAGGGCCTGTCACCCATTTGGCTGCAAGGTGTTGATGCCGGCAGCAGAAGGTGAAACCCAGCCGGAGCTGCTGAAGTTGATGCGGGCGGGGAACTTACCGGCGGATTTGCAAAGCCATACCGATCAAGGCAGGTTGCATGGCTTGCTGGATGGGCAAGTTCAAACGGCAATTGCTGGAGCAGATCCCCAGGGTGAGGTCTATCGCCAGCTGGTACTGGCGGTCTGCCGCTGTTACCACGAGCTGCTTCCCAACCTTTTTGAAGGCCTCGATGATGAAAGCGAGCTGTTGCTGCCCGATGACTTATTGAGCGATGGCTCAATTGTGGGGGCGTTCCGCAAGGAAATCACCGACGACGACTGCCAAGACGTAGAAAACCTGGGCTGGCTTTATCAGTTCTATATCGCTGAAAAGAAAGATGAAGTAATGGCACGCAAGAAGGCGGTGCCAACAGAAGACATCCCAGCCGTCACACAGCTATTCACCCCGCACTGGATCGTTCGCTACCTGGTGGAGAACTCCTTAGGGAGGATCTGGCTGCTGAACCGGCCTGGTTCAAAGCTGCGCGAACAAATGCCCTATTACATCGAGGGCGAATCCGAAACAGACTTCCTCGAGATCACCAAGCCAGAAGAGATCAAGCTGCTGGATCCAGCCTGCGGTAGCGGGCACATGCTCACTTATGCCTTTGACCTACTGGTTCTGATCTATGAGGAGGAGGGCTACTCGCCCAACGAGATCCCTGGCTTGATCCTTAAGCACAACCTACATGGGCTGGAGATCTGTCCCCGCGCCGCCCAGCTCGCCGAGTTGGCTCTTGTATTTAAGGCGCGGGAACAATCACGGCGCTTCTTCCAGCCCGAGCAGCTGGTAAGGCCCCAAATCATCGAGCTGCAGGATGTGCAGTTTGCTGAGGGCGAACTCAACGACTACATCGAAGCACTCGATCTCGGTGAGCTGTTCGATCCAAACCTATTCAAGCTGCTCCATCAATTTGAGGAAGCGAAGAACTTCGGCTCGCTCATCCAACCCTGTCTCGACGAACGGGCCATCGCCCTTGTCCGCCACACCATCGAGGCAAAGGATCTCGGCGGTCAGTTCTTCCTGCGCGATACGCACCTCAAAGTCCTGCGCGCACTCGAACAATCCGAGGTGCTCACTCAGCGGTATCACGTTGCCGTGGCCAATCCGCCCTACATGGAAGTAAGAAAATACAACTCAACTCTAAAAGGGGCTTGCCCGACAAGCCCCATAGGCTCTACGAATGACTTATATCAAGCATTCGTCTTAAGATCGCTTATCTTTTTGCGGGCTGGCGGACTGACGGCTTTTGTCACAAAACAAGGATGGATGTTCACCGGCGACGATTCATATAGGCGCCAGCTACTCCTCGAATACAGCGTCGTAAGCCTTGTCGACATAGGATACAACTGTTTTCCAGAGATGAATTCCAAGCAGGTCTTGGCGGCCGCTTATGTAATTAAAACATCCAAGAGCGGCGGAATGAGCATCTTTATTGACCTGAATACCTCAGATCAGTCTGCAGATAAAGAAAAGGTATTGCTGGCTCGAATCTCTGACGACTCCAAGTTCGTAGTTGATCAGCGCAAGTTTCTGGATATCCGAAATACTCCTCTAGCGTATTGGCTGCCAGACAGAGCAAGAGATCTGCTGAATGGACAGGTTCTTGCGGATCATGCAGATGTCTGTCAAGGGCTCATTACTGGCAATAACGAGTTGTTTCTTAGATATTGGCATGAGGTTGAACGTTCGCGGATAGAGACTAACGCGACTTCCGTCGCGCAGGCTCGCGAGAGCATCTGCAAGTGGTATCCGATTTCAAAGGGAGGCGTCTTTCGCAAATGGTATGGAAATTATGAGCTAGTCGTCAATTGGCAAAATGATGGCAAGCTCATCAGGGAATATGGCAACGAATCGGGTCGCCCAAAGTCAAGAGTGCAGAACTCTGCTTACTACTTTAAGCAAGGCATAACCTGGTCAACCTTCACCTCTAGTCCTGCATCATTTCGACTTCTGGAAGGATCAGTTTTCTCATCGAAAGGATCAGCATGCTTCCCTACCGACCAGAGCAGCTTGCATGAAATAATGTCTATTCTAAACTCTTGCGTGGCCAAGAGCTTTCTTCGGGCGCTATGTCCCACCTTGGATTACATGGAGGGACCTGTCGGGCGAATTCCGTTAGCAATGCCCACAGAAGGCCAAGAATTAAGATCTAATGCTCGCGAGTTAATTGAGTTATCTAAGGCTGACTGGGACATGAATGAGGTGAGCTGGGATTTCGCTTGCTCACCTCTGATTGGCTCCAATGGCTTCGAGGCGGCAGTCGAGGAGTCTACGAGTATTGCGCTTCGGCCCGGCAATCTGTCGTCAAGCTGGTCTCTACACAGGATTCGGCAAGAACACATGATAGAACGAGTTAGCGTTCTAGAAACCCAAAACAACCGAATTCTTCTTCGTCATTTTGGACTTGGTGAACAGCTTGATCCGGAAGTGCATCTAGATGACGTTGTCATTTCGCGTGGCTGTGAACGAAAAGACATCGCTGCCTTCCTTTCCTACGCCAGCGGCTGCATGATGGGTCGCTACAGCCTCGATCAACCCGGTTTAATCCTTGCCGACTCCCGAGACAGTCAATCTGAACAACTCACTGCCTACGAACAAAAAGTCGGTAAGCTACTGAGCGAAGTCCAGTTCAAGCCCGACCCTGACGGCATCATCCCCGTACTTGATGGCGAATGGTTCGAAGACGACATCGTCGCCCGCACCCGCGAGTTTCTTACCGTCACTTTCCCCGAGAGCAGCGTCGCCGAAAACCTGCGCTTCATCGAGGAGTCCCTGGGCAAGGATGTCCGCAAGTACTTCTGCAGCGATTTCTACAAAGACCACCTGCAGACTTACAAGAAGCGGCCGATCTATTGGATGGTGCAGAGCCCTGCTGGACCCGCTAAAGGTGGCTTCGCCTGCCTGATCTACCTGCACCGCTACACCAAGGACACCCTTAATCTCGTTCTCAATAACTACTTCCGCCCTTACCTGCAGAAGCTGGAAGCCCGCCTGGCCCAGCTCGGGCTCGATCAACTCAACGACGACCTACCTACCCGAGATCGCACCGCAGCCCGCAAGGAAGCCGACAAGATCACCAAGGTGCTCAAGGAATGCCAGGCCTGGGAGGAGGACGCCCTGCTGCCCTTGGCCCAGCAACGCATCGAGCTCGATCTCGATGATGGCGTGAAGGTGAACTACCTCAAGCTGCAGGACGTGCTGGCTGTTATCCCAGGCCTGGCAGCGAAGGAGGACTGAGCTTATGGCTGGGCAAGACGCTTCAGCTCAGGGGCAGAGTCGGGCTCCCTGGGCAGAGTCAAGGGCAGAGTCAGGGGCAGAGTCGCTGAGCGAATCGAAGTATTGGCCGATCGCTTCAGTGAGCCAATACCTGCGGTGTATTGGTTGATCTGCCAATACCTGCCCTTCGCGGCTCAGCCCCTTCCAGTCGGATTCTCAATAAAAGCCATTCATTAAGAATTCTGGTAAAGTGCGTTTATTGAGATTCCAAGTAGTTCATGGCCGCAGGCGAGCAGGTGATCCGCGCCCCTGCCCAGTTGGGGCTGCTCCTCAAAGGCGTTCGGCGGCAGCAGGGCCTGAGCCAGCAAGAGCTAGCCCTCAAGGCCGGTGGCACCAGCCAGGCCCGGCTCTCCCAGCTCGAATTGCAACCGGGGCGCCTCACTCTGGAGCGCTTGCTGTTGATCACCGCCGCGCTCGATCTCGAATTAGTGGTGCGGCCCCGCCAGAGCGGCAACGAGCCGGCCGAGTGGTGATGGGCAGGCCAACGCGGGCGCGCTCCTTGGCGGTGTGGATGAACGGCGAACAGGTCGGCACCTGGAGCTTGCCGGCTCGGGGGCCACAGACCTTCACTTACGACGAAACCTGGCTGCACTCCAGCCAGTTCCGCCCGTTGTCGCTATCACTGCCGGCGGGCTTCGGGGCCACAACGCTCAGCGGCAACGCCGTGGAGAGCTGGTTTGACAACCTCCTCCCCGACAGCGACGCCATCCGCCGCAGAGCCCAGGCCCGTTTTCAGGCCGCCAGCACCAGTGCCTTCGATCTGCTGGCTGCCATCGGCCGCGATTGCGCCGGTGCCGTGCAGCTGCTGCCGCCAGATCAGCTGCCCAGCGGCATTGATCGCATTGAAGCCAGCCCCCTCACAGCCCAGGACATCGGCCAGCGCCTGCGCGCCGTCACGGCGGCCCCAGCTCCAGGCTCCTTGGACCCGGCAGCCGATGCGCTGCGGCTCTCGGTGGCCGGTGCCCAGGAGAAAACCGCCTTCCTCTGGCACAACAACCAATGGTGCCTGCCGCTGGGCAGTACCCCCACCACCCACCTCTTCAAGCTGCCGATGGGGGTAATCGGCGAGGGGCAGATTGATTTCAGCTCCTCGGTGGAAAACGAGTGGCTCTGCAGCCAGGTGCTCCAGGCCTTTGGCCTGCCTGTGGCCTCCACGGAGATGGCAAGTTTCGACGGCGAGCGCTGCCTAATCGTGCAGCGTTTTGATCGCCGCCTGCATGCAAGTGGTGCCTACTGGCTGCGCCTGCCCACAGAAGACTTTTGCCAGGCCACCTCCACACCAGCAGCAAGCAAATACGAAAACAATGGCGGCCCCGGCATGGGGGCCATTGCCGCACTGCTGGCCCAATCCTCAGAGCGCAGCGACCTAACCACCTTTTTCAAGGCGCAGGTGCTCTTTTGGATGCTGCGCGCCATTGATGGCCACGCCAAAAACTTCAGCCTCTTTCTCAATCCTGGCGGCCGCTTTCAGCTCACCCCGCTCTATGACGTGCTCTCGGCCTGGCCGGTGATCGGACGGGCCAGCGGCCAGTGGCCCCAGCAAAAGCTCAGGATGGCGATGGCCTGGCATGGTGAAAAAGGGCGCTATACCAAGCCCCTGGAGATCACCAGCCGCCGCATGCTGCTCACCGCAAAACGGCTTGGCCTCGGCGAGGCTCAACTCATCCTCGATGATCTAATCGCCCAGACTCCAGCTGTAATTAGTTCAATGCAGACCCAGCTGCCTGCTGGATTTCCGCAGACCGTCGCCGAACCTGTATTAACCGGACTGCAAGCTTCCGCCAGCCAGCTTCAGCTCCAACTGCTTCAGCGCCAACTCCCGTGATGCCTGCATCCCCCGCCGCCACCAGCCGCATCCACGAGAGCCTTGACAGCGCTCTGGCTCGCAAGCGGGTGGTGCTCTGGTACGACCCCAATAGCGAGTGGGCCTCTGAGTTCGCTGACTACCAGTCCGCTGCGGCCGAGAAGCTGCGGGTGGAGCGCAACGAGTTCTCCGTGAAGGTGGCGATCAGCCGCGCCCCGCTGGATAAGCGCTTCCTGCTCTACCTACCCACCCCCAAGCCACCAGAACCGGACAACTGGCTGCTGGACTTGCTCTTGGCGGGCCATGAGTTCACCGCCGATCGGGCCTCACTCGACATCCAGGAGGCCGGCCTGACACTGGAGTTCAAGGAGCTGGCCCAGCAGCACAAGGCCTTCTTCCGCTCGCCGGTGCGCACCACCAAGCTCAAGGAGTTGCTGCGTCCCAACGACAACGAAGCGGCAGTGCGGCTCAAGATGCTGGCGGTGCTGGCCAAGCAGCCGCCCGACATCGACAAGCTGCTGTTGCATGCCTTCAGTCAGCTGGAGCCGGCCAACCCCGATGGCGAAGACCCGGTGGAAGCCCTCTACGGCAGCCAGCAACTGAGCGGCCACTTCTGGAAAGCAGTGGGCGAGAAGTTTGGCTACGCCAGCCCGGAGCCCAACCTGCGCGACTTTGCTGTTGGCCTGTTCAACAGCGTCAGCAGCATTGGCCCCTCTGGCGAGCTGCTGCCCCACGCCCGGGTGTTCCTGAGTATCTGGAAAGACAGCCTCAGCTCTAGGCCTGCCTTTGAGCAGTGGAGTGATCATCTGGCCGGTGTGTTGCGCGTAGAGGAGCAGCTCAACGACGCACCAGAGAGCTACGAGCCAGATGACGACGACAGCTATGAGTTGATCGAGCGCTTTGTGCTCAGCCGCCTGCTGCAGCGTTTTCAGGGTGACGCCTCAGACGCGGAATTACTGGAGGTGTTCCGCAACCGCAGCAGCTCCTGCTGGTTTGGCAAGCACCAGCACGGCTACCGCGCCTTGGAGCAGGCCATCACCTTCCGCGGCCTGCTGGCTAAGGCTGACCTGCTCGTGCCGAGCTTCGAGGAGGGGCTGCAGCGCTACTGCAACGGCTGGTGGCGCCTGGATCAGGCCTACCGCCGCTGCATCTTCCACGCCCGCACCTACCAGCAGCCCGGGCTGCTCAAGCCGCTGCGCGATTGGCTCGAAGCCCAGTACGTCAACAACGTGCTGCTGCCGCTCACCAACCGCTGGAGCGATCAGGTGGCTGGCCTCAGTAACTGGGGATCGAGCACCCTGCCGAGGCAGAAGGAGTTCCACATGCGCTACGTGCATGCGCCGCTCTCCTCCAAAGGTCTTAAGCGCCTGTTTGTGGTGATCTCCGATGCCCTGCGCTACGAGGCCGCCCGGGACTTTGCCGATCGCCTCAACAGCCAGGCCGGCAAGGGCTGGCAGGCCGAGGTGGAGGCCTTGCTGGGGGTGCTCCCCAGCTACACGCAGCTGGGGATGGCTGCGCTGCTGCCTGGTGCGCAGCTGGGCCTCAACCCCAGCGACTCCAATGCACTGGTGGATGGCCAGAGCGCTGCCGGCACTGAGAACCGCGACAAGTTTCTCAAGGCCTACGCCAAGGGCCGTGCCAAGGCGATTAAAGCGGAGGACTTCCTGAGCCTCGCCACCAGCAAGGAGGGTGCCGAACTCACCCGCGACTACGACTTGATCGTGATCTATCACAACTGCATCGACCGCATCGGCGACAAGCGCGAAAGCGAGGCCAACACCTGCCAGGCAGTGGAGCAGACCTTTGATGAGCTGGAGCTGATCTTGCGCAAGATCGCCAGTCTCAAGGGCAGCCAGGCGGTGATCACCGCTGACCACGGCTTCCTGTTTCAACAGGAACCTGTCGATGCCAACGACCGCGCCGAGTTCCCGCCTGCCAGCGAGCTCAGTTTCAAGAACAGGCGCTTTGCCCTGGGCAGGGGCATCAAGGCCAGTGCTGGCCAGAAGGTGTTTACCGCTGGTGAGCTGGGCTTGAGTGGCAGCTGGGAGGCAGTCTTCCCTCTTGGGCTTGATCGCTTCCCCCGCTCAGGCTCGGGTTCACGCTTCGTGCATGGCGGCACCTCCTTGCAGGAGGTGGTGGTGCCGGTGATCAAGCTCAAACGCGAACGCAAGGACGAGAGCCGGGTGGTGGAGGCCGAGCTGCTGCGGGTGCCCGCCAAGGTCACCACCGGCAAGCTCTCCTTTGGCCTGTTCCAGCTGGAGGCGGTGGAGCCCAAAAAGCGCCTGCCCTTGCAGCTGCGCATCGGCCTCTACGCCAAGGCCGATGGCACCCTGCTCTGTCCCCACCGCAGCGTGCTGCTGGATTCCGCAGCAGGCGAGGCCCGCGAGCGGGAGCAGCAGGTGATCCTTGAGCTCTCGAACGCCGCCGAGGCCTACAACAACCAGCTCCTGGAGCTGCGCCTGGAGCAGCAGCTCGATGGTGTCGCTACGCCAGTTCCCTACAAGAGCGTGGAGCTCAAGCTGCAGCGGCCCTTTGGCAGCGACTTCGACGACTTTTGATGGCCTTAGTCCATGGCTAAACTAATCAAGTCAATGGCTGAGGCCGCCATGCGGGAATCGTCGTGCGGAGCTGATCCCATGCGAATGGTGAACGTCCACCAGGCCAAAACCCACCTGTCGCGTCTGATCGATGAGGCCCATGCCGGCGAAACCATCGTGTTGGCCAAAGCCGGCAAACCCTGGGCGCGGCTGATGCCCCTGGCGCCGCCCGTTCCCCAGCGCATCCCAGGCCGGTTGCGCAGTCGGGGCCCCCTCAGCCAGCCCGACCTGCTGCTCGAACCCATGGACCCCAGTGAACTGGAGAGCTGGGAGTCCGGCGCCCTACTGCCTGAGGCGCCGCAGCGATGAGCAGTGGGGAGGCCTACCTGCTGGACAGCCACGCTTTGCTGTGGTGGTGGTTTGATCCCGATCGCCTTTCCGGCGCTGTGCGCGAGCTGCTCAGCGACCCAGCTACTCCCGTGCTGGTGAGTGCGGCTTCTGTCTGGGAGCTCAGCCTCAAACACCACCAGGGCAAGCTGCCCGAACTCAACGGCGTGATCGCTGATCTGCCTGGCTTACTGCAAGCCGATGGCTTTGAAGCGCTGCCGATCTCCCTGGCCCATGGGCTGCGGGCAGGCGGTTACAGCCAGCCCCACCGCGATCCCTTTGATCGCATGCTGGCGGCCCAGGCCGAACTAGATCGACTGGTGCTGCTCAGCGCCGATCCCCAGCTTTCCACCTTCCCCTGCCAAACCCTCTGGTGAGATCCGATGGCGCCTGAAGCACCCAGCCCCCTGGACCAAAAGATCCTTGAGCACTTCGCCGGCAACGTCGTCCGCAAGGACCTCACCACCGAGCTCAAGCAGAACGCCGTGGTGCCCACCTACGTGCTCGAGTACCTACTCGGTCAGCACTGCTCCACGGACGACCCGGCCCAGATCAGCGATGGACTGGAGTCGGTGCGGCGGATCCTCTCCAAGCATTACGTGCACCGCAACCAGGCGGAGCTGATCAAATCCACCATCAAGGACAAGGGCAGCCACAAGGTGATCGACAAGATCACCGTGACCTTCAACGACAAGGGTGGCTTCCACGAGGTGGAGTTCACCAACCTTGGCATCAAGAAGGTGCCGATCGAAGATTCCTACGTCAAGCGCTATCCCAAGCTGCTGGTGGGTGGCATCTGGGCCATCACCGATGTGGAGTACGAACTCCCCACCGACCCCAAGGCCAGCCCCTGGCAGATCGCCGGCGTCAAGCCGATCCAGGTGCCCGGCGTCGACCACGACGAGTTCCTGGCAGCCCGGGCCCAATTCAGCACCGACGAATGGATCGACGTGCTGATGCAGAGCGTGGGCTTCAACCCCGAGCCGTTCACGAGGCGGGGCAAGCTGCTCACCTTGATCCGGCTGATCCCTTTCTGCGAGCGCAACTACAACCTGCTGGAGCTGGGGCCCAAGGGCACGGGTAAGTCCCACGTCTACGCAGAGTTCTCGCCCCACGGCATGTTGATCTCAGGCTCCGAGGTCACCGCCCCCAAGCTGTTCGTGAGTAACGCCAACGGTAAGATCGGCCTGGTGGGCTATTGGGACTGCATCTGCTTCGACGAGTTTGCCGGCAAGGACAAGAAGGTCGACAAGACGCTGGTCGACATCATGAAGAACTACATGGCCAACCGCACCTTCTCGCGGGGCATCGAGCAGCTCACAGCGGAAGCCTCGATGGTGTTTATGGGTAACACCCAGAAGTCGGTGGCCTACATGCTCAAGCACTCCCACTTCTACGAGCCCCTACCCGATAAATACATCGACTCGGCCTTCCTTGATCGCATTCACGCCTTCAATCCCGGCTGGGAGGTGCAGCCGGTGCGCCATGAGCTGTTCTGCACCGGCTATGGCTTTGTGGTGGATTACATCGCGGAGGTGCTCAAGCATCTACGCACTGAGGACTACACCGGCCTCTACAAAGCTCACTTCGAGATCAGCTCGGAGGTATCAACCCGAGACCAGACGGGCTTTGAGAAGACCTTCTCGGGCCTAATGAAGATCATTCACCCCAACGGCAAGGCCAAACCAGAGGAGATCGCCGAGCTGCTCGAGTTCGCCATGGAATGCCGCCGCCGGGTGCGCGAGCAGATCCTGCGCATCGACGACACCTTCAAGGCCAACGACTTTGCCTATCAGCCCGTTGGTGGCGGGCCAGCTGTCACGGTGCTGACGCCGGAGGAGCAGCAATATCCGGCCTTTGCAGGCTTGCGGCCTTTGAACCCAGAGGGTGCCCCTGAGGTCACCAGCTCAGAAGCCGTCATACCAACAGCGACGGCCAACACAGCCGCAGCTAGTGCACCTGCAAAAGAACAGCATCTGGTGGTGCCTGAGAACACCAAAGGCTGGAGTTACCGGCGCCTATTTGCAGACCACCTCAGAGGTTGCAGTGCCATCATCATCCGCGATCCCTACATCCGCGCCTTCCATCAGATCCGCAACCTGGTGGAGTTCTTGCGCATGGTCAACGAGATCACCCCGGTTGGTGATGAGGTGACCGTTCACCTGATCACAGGCTCTGATCAAGAGACAATGGAAAAGCAGGTAGAGAACCTCGGCCAGGTGCAAGATTCCTTTGCCGGTACCTGCACACCCTTTAGTTGGGAGATCGATGCAAGCCCCAACTTCCATGCCCGCAGCATCACCGCAGACAATGGCTGGAAAATCAGCCTCGACCGTGGACTTGACATCTTCCAGTGGTTCGAGTTCTCAGCCTTCAAGGCAGAAGCTGCCGTCCAAGAAGCACGGATGGTGAAGGGATGCGAGGTGAGTTACATCAGGACTGAGTCCTGATAATTAGTCGGCCTCCTGGGCCACCATCCAGACCTTCTTGAGAGGAAGGGCAAGGCGGGTTTCCTCAGGCAGCTGTTCGTAGTGGGCGAAGAGCTTCTCCAGCAGATCTTTGCGGCTCCAGAGGCGCACCCGGAAAAAATCTCTTGCCAGCTCCCTCTGGACATTGGGTTTGAAACCACCCCAGCTCACGAACAGGCAGGTTTCGGCACCAAATTTCTGCCCCGCGCCGATCAGCTTGTCGACTGTGGGCCGGTCCACCGGATCCGAGCCTGACTTCACCTCCACGCAGATCTGTGGCTTCCCAAAGCCCAGCTCACCGCCGCCCGCCAAGATGTCGGCTCCGCCATCCGCTCCTTCCGGGCTGCGGTAGGTGGTGTAGCCCTCCGCCCGAAGGATCGCCTCCACCAGTGCGGTAAGGCCATGCCCCTTGAAACGGGCCTCGATCAAACGCTCAATCCGATCGGCGGCTAGCTCTTCCAGGTTGACGTTGGCTGCATCTGCTGCCTCCTCACTCCCCTCACTCTCTTGAAGACCTGCCGGCGTACGCGGCGCGGAATCCTTCACGCCCTCGGCCTTCCAGTTGCGAGTGGCCATCGCCTTGACCCGGGCCTCAGCGTCATTGCGCTGTACCCGGCAGATCGTCATGAACGCCCCGAAGGAATACAGCAGGTCTGGGGGGAAGACGCTGCGGGGTATCAGGCCACTGAACCAGTTGATGGACCGCCAGTGGTAGTAGGGATTTGGCCCTTCCGCCTCAAAGTGGTAGTCGCTGGTGAGCTCTCCGAAATACAAGCCGGACTGGATCTTGGAGGGCATCACTACCCAATCGCCCTTGGCCATCTCCTTCACGAAGGGCCAAACCTGGGAAGACCAGTTCACCAGTGCTCTCGCTTTTTCATCTGGGAAGCGCACTTCCAGTTCCCGGACCAACGCCTGCCGATCAGCAAGCGCCCCAAGGTCCACGTCCAGGCCATCCCAGGCCACATACACCCGGCACTCATCGAGGAACTTCTGTTCGTGCTCGCCCCGGGATCCGGCGCGGATCAGCCAGAGAGTCATGACTTCCTTCCTTCGACACCATCTAACCGCACCACAACTCTTACTCCGTTTCGATTCCGAGCTTTAGGCCCTGATCCGGCGTCCACAGATTTCCCTTTCGCAGGTCCTCCGGAAACGTCATTCACTCCTCGTGCCGAGATTTGTCAACGAGTGATCAGCACAGGATTTAATGCAGATCCTGCACAACTTGAGCCCGATTGATCTGCACCTTCAGCAGCCGCAGGCAAAGCCGTGCTGCCTTGCTGTGCGCCGCACTTCGGGGCAGCAGCAGCCATAGCTGCTCGATCAGTGGTGGCTGCGCTGCTAGAGGCACCAGAGCATTGGCCTTGAGCCAGCCAGGACCGAGCAAGTCAGCGCAGACGGGCATCGCCAGCTTGCGGTCCCTAGCCCGCTTGAGCCAGGCGGCAGGTTCCTGGCAGGCCTCTGGTTGCTGCGCCACCCCAAGGCCCTGCCACTCCAGGGCTTGATGCAGCAGCGGCAGCGCACCCCTTCGCGGCAGCAACACCTTTTTTGCTTCTGTGGTTGTGGCTACCAGCTGCAAGGCCAGCTGCCCCAGGGGCATGGCGGTTAGCCCGTTCCATTTGGGCGATTGACCTGACTGCAGCTGCTGCTCCAGGCAGAAGGAGCTGACGATTGCGCCATCGAGCAGGCCGTGGCTCACCAGCTCAGCCCAATGCTCAGCGCTGCGAAAGCGTGCCGGCACAAGCTGCACGCCCGACATGCCATGCAAAAGGCTTTGGTGCAGCAGGTCCGTGCCGAGCCGGATAAGCCCAGCCATCAGCCGGTGCTCCCGGTATGCCAGCCGCAAATGGTGCAGGCAGGCGTTCTGGCCGTGGCGGCAAACGGGCGCCCCCTGGCGCGGCAGCAACTGGAACTGCTGCTGCATCAACTGCAGGCTGCGGCATACGGTTGATTGGTGCAGCGCTAGTGCCGCACCTGCCTTGGCCTGCGAGCCAGCCAGCTCGAGGAAATCGAGGATGTGCAGGTCTTCTAAGGGCGTTGGCGGCGCGTAGGAGTTCTCAGCCCGCCGGGGCGTGGAGCGGGCGCTGCTGCTGCAGGAGTGGGCCAAGGGAGGCAGAAGGTGTTGCTGAATGCAGCGTCAATGCTCCGGAGGCTGGCGATGCTCTTTTTCGTGCGAAATAGTGGAAGCCCTTGATGCTTCTGCCGCGATGGCGCTCTTGCGATGCCACCTGCTGATCGGCCAGCCCGCCAGCGGTAAAACCACGCTGGCAAAAGCATTGGCGCCCCTGCTCACTGGCCCCGGTGAACCGCCTGCGCTGGTGCTCTCCACCGACGTGATCCGCGCCGAAGTCTTTGGTGATGCAGCAGTGCAGGGTCCCTGGGGCGATATCCAGCAGCGGCTGCACCAGCGCATTCAAGAGGCCGTGGCCGCTGGCATCCCGGTGATCGTCGATGCCACCCATGCCCGCCGCGCCTGGCGCCTTGCAATCACCCAGGCATTGCCGCTGCCTGCTCCGGTGGAGTGGATCGGCTGGTGGCTCTACACCGACCTGCCCACCTCTATGGAGTGGAACAGCCGGCGCGAGCGGGCCGTGCCGGTGCCGGTGATCCAGGAGATGGCCGCTGCCCTTGCTGATCCCCATTTCGGGCCATGCCGAGCGGAGGGGTTTGCCGCGATCTGCGCTGTGGTGCCTACCCATCACGGCGAGCTGACGCCGGTGCTGCAGGCAGAACTTGCCGGGCTTGATAAGCGCATCCGCTCTGCCACCAACCGTGAGCGCAAGCTGCAGCGCCACGGCTACTCGCGGCTGCTTGATCTCGAGCGACTGCTGTATCTGATCAAGCTGCTGAGCACTTGGCCCGATCTGGCCGCCACTGATCCGGCCAGCGCCGAGGAGCTGGAGGCGATCCTCTCGCCCCTGCCCCAGGGTGATCTGGCCGCTCGTGCTGCGGCGTTTCTAGGCCAGTTGCATGGCCAGTGTTTTGCTGATGCCACTGCGATCCGAGCTGATCTGGCCTGGCTGGAGGCCAATGGCTTCTCCAGCGCGGTGCCGGTGTCGGCGTCAATCCAGCTGGCAGAGGTTCCCCAGCGCAAGCGGGGTGATGCTGGAAGTGGTGCAAGCCATGGCGGGGTGCCGCCCATGGGCGATGGGCCGGTGTTTCTGCGGGTGATGACCCTGCTGCGTCACCTGCTGCAGCAGCCCTTTGATCGGCCGGCCGAGCGCGGCGCCAACCTGCACCAGCACCTGATTGCCGCCACCGAGGTCATCCCCGGTTCTTACCTGAGCGGTGAAACAGCCACCCTGCGTAAGGACCTCGAGAAGATCCTTACCCCCTATGGCTTCCGCAACCGCAATGACAACGTGCGTCATGGCTACTGCCTGGGCACCGCTGTGCTGCCTGCGGCGCGGTTGCAGGAGCTGCACAACGTGCTGCGCCAGAGCGCCGGCCGCCTGGCCGATCCTTCTGCTCAAAACCTGCTGGCCGAGCTTGATGAGCGGCTGGGCTGGGCAGGGATCAGCGCTAATGGTGTGGCGCCAGTGCGCAGCTACGCCCGCCATGCGGTGGTCGATACCAAGCTGGTGCGGCGCGATTCGCTGGCAGCACCTAGGCGGGCTGATGCCATTGAGGCTGCAATCGTTGAGCACAGGCGGGTGCTGCTTGAGCGCTACCCGGGGGTTGGCAGCTTTGCCGATAGCCCTGCTGGCGCGCTGAGGGTGTGGCCGCTGCAGCTGATCTTCCACAACGTCGGCTGGTATCTCCTCTACGAGGAAGACCAGGTGGGCCATGAGCAGGGTCTGATCCGCAGCGAGCGGCTAGATCGCCTAGCCCTGCGCAGCAGCGATGGCGGCCTGCGCCGCAGCAGCGAGGAACATTCCGCCGCCCTGGCAAGGCTGGAGCGCTTGCTGCACCACAGCGGCGGCATCTACTTCGGGGCTGATCTGGAGCAGCAGCTGTCGATTGCCAGCCCCTCGGCCCAGCGGCGCAGCCAGATGCTCACCACCCTGCGCTTTTGCTGCGCCCCCTGGGCGTTTGCCTTTATCCGTGAGGGGCTGCAGCGCTACCCGATCGAGCACACCCGCTTTTCCAAGCCCCTGCCTGGCGATAGCTGGTGGCACCACCCCAAGGCGCCGCATGTGCTCGAACCTGGCACCGCCAGCGAAAGCCACCCCTATCCGGTGGAACTGGAGCTACCTCTCTGGACCGTGGCAGCCGACATCGACCTACGCAGTTGGCTGTTTGCTTTTGGCGGTGGCATTCGGATCGAAAGCCCTGATGCGCTCAGGCAGGAGCTGGTTGACCGTTGCCGGGAGGCGATTGGGGCCAATCGCCCTGAAGTAACGGCGTCTTCCGTCACTCCTGTGCAACGCGATGGTTTCTCTAACCGACTGCGGAGTTAATAGAATGGCTGGAGGCTTAGTCCTCTCAGGCGCGCTGCATGGCTGCTATCGGAGCGATCAAAATATTTTGAGTTATTGGCAGCCCGAAGGAATCAATCAATAGTTCTAAGCCGCGCCTTCTCTGCTGGAACCATTGCGGGGTATTTATTGGCCCAGATCTGGACAGCTGGGTTGGCTGCTACATAGGCATTCCAGCTGCAGCTATAGGTTTTGAGCGCACGGGCGCAGTCCAGTGACGCAATGCGTGCTTTCTCGGCTGACTCTGCCTTGATCTGGTCAATACGCCCCTGGAGATCCTTGTTGACCTCCCCGACGCTCAATCCCGTCATACCCATGATTTCCATCATGAACTGATTGGCTGGGACGTTGTTCTTGAAGCCAACTGCCGTTGCCTGAATATTGCCGGCTTCATCGACGTAGTTGATCGAGAAGGTGTAGTCGTGTTTTTTGGCAGCAAAGCCAATCAGGCCTGGCAGGCCAAAGAGCACGACACCGGCAACGCCCATGCCGACATCAGTCTTGCTTCCTGAACCACCCTGTGACCAAGAGAGCACCTGATCTTTCTGAATGATTAGGCCAGGTGTTCCGATCTGACCATTAGCCAGGGTGACGGTGCATTCCGAACCACCGGTGCAGAGTGCCTGATACACCGCAGCAAGGCCTGGCGTTGCGGAGATTCCGCTTGCTGCTGCTGCTGCTGCGGCGCCCGCCGCAAGGCGATAGATGGAGGAGTGCATGGTCACCCGCTGGTGACACCCATCTAGACCCTCAGATGCCGCAAACTGCTGATAACCGCTAATTCAATGCCAACACCGCATAGGTACAACGTTTTATATGCAGATTATTCCTATTGAGATGGCACTTTGGATCGCTGCTTACCGCAGAGATGCACAAGCTTCCCCATCGCCATTGCCATCTAAATAGCTGTGTCCCTGACGTAGCAGCTCCTGGGCTTTGTCATAGGAGCTGATCTCGCTGCATCGGTAACGCCGGCCGCCCGGGGTGGTGCCATCGGGGATCACCGCGGAGCTACGGCCCTTGCGGAAGTCCCAGGGCCGGGTGATGCCGCCCTCCACCTGCCACACCCCGTAGCGGCGCCGGCTGGCGGGGTATTCCGCGTCCAGATACTCCTTGGCATCGCAGCCGCTCAGGTACTGCCGATACGCGAATGCCTGACCGTCTTCCACCAGCGCCAAATTGATGTTGATGTCAGAGATCACCTCGGCAACCGAACGGCCGTAGCGATCAGTGGTCTTGACCTCGAGCCTGACCTCGCGCCCGACAGGGAGCCTCTGCTGCAGGTAGCTGCGAGCCTGCTGGCCGTGGGGTCTCTGGGCAGTCTCAGGTGCATCGATGCAGGCCAGCCGCACGGTGAGGGCTTTACCGGCCTGACGCACGCGGATGGTGTCGCCGTCGCCGATGGAGAGCACGGTGGCCATGACGCCCTGAGCGACTACCTCGCTTGGCCAGGCCAAGGCCGCCAACGCAACCACACCCAGCAGAAACCTTCTAGCCATTGCCGGAGTTTGCACCGGCAGCCTTTTCATGCTGTTCCTGCATGAGCTGGATGCAGCGGGCTGATCTGCGCCAATCTGTATCTATGCCTCAAAAGACGCTGGGCCGCAATCGGCTGCTCCTTGCCTGCGCGATTGCAGCTTTGGCGGCAGGAAATGCCCTAGCCCAGCAGCCGGTGCAACCGCTGACCAAAGTGGGAGGCTGCCCGCTTGGCTACTACAGCTCTGGCGGCTACTGCGTCCCCAGCTCCGGGGGCAACACCCGCGGCGCCATCGAGAAAAGCGGCGCTGGCTGCCCGCTGGGTTTCTATTCCTCTGGCAACTACTGCCTCAGCAGCCCCAGTAACGAGCGGGAAGCGATTCAAAAGAGCGGCAAGGTATGCCCGCTGGGCTGGTATTCATCAGGTGGGTACTGCGTCAAGAGCCGCTGAAGCACGTACCAGAGACCTTCTGCCTGGAGCAGCTGGGCCTGGCTGGTGTTTCTGCAGGTAGAGCGGCGTCTGCCGCCCCTCAGCCAGGAGCCCGAGGAGTGATCCGCAGCTCGGCATAGCCGGTGGCCGGATCCAGCTCCCGACTGAATCGCCACTCCGGCAGCAGGCCAATCACAAGCTCGGCGGTAGTGCGCACCAGGGAGCCCGGACAGAGGTGCCCGCCGATCACCGCTCCCCTGCTGTCGGCAAAGGCGATGTGGAGGTGGGCACCATCGGCTGAAAGGGTGCCGGAGAGGCTGATGATCTCCAGCTCTCCGTGGATGGTTGTGGCCGCCGCGGCTCCCGCGAAGCGCAGCTTGGCCACCGAGAGGCTGCCGATAGCGCTGATAACACAGCCGGCCTGCTCCTCCTGCTCGCCCATCCAGGTTTCCAGCGCTTGGCGGAGGTCGTCTCCAGGCTGCAGCCGCAACGGCACCACCTTCATGGGGTCGGCCCCTCCACCAGCCCCTTGACCATGACCAAGGCATCGACGTAACCCAACTGCTTGTGACGGAACGCCCCCGGCAGGGTGCCGACCACTTGAAAGCCATTGCCCTGCCAGCAGTGGATGCCGGCGGTATTTGTGCTCACCACCAGGTTGAACTGCATCACCCGAAACCCCAGCCGCCGGGCGGCTTGCAGCGAGTGCTGGCAGAGCCGATTGCCGATTCCCTGGCGGCGGCAGTGCTCGGCAACTACGTAGCCGGCATTGGCCACATGGGCTCCCAGCGCGAGGGAGTTTGGTCTGAGGTAATAGGTAGCCACCACGGCCCCGGCCGGATCCATAGCCACCATCACTGCCTGGCTCTGTTCCACCCATGCCAGCTGGGCTTCTGCCTCGCTGATGGCCGGGTCATGGGGAAAGGTTTCACCGGCGCGGAACACCGGCTCCAGCAGCGCCCACACCGCTGGCCAGTCGGCCGGCTCGTAGGGGCGGATCTGCAGGGGCATACGTGGCCAGGGGAGAGGGATTCAGGGGATGGTGATTCTCCTTCCCCCTCGCTACTGAACCAACCGGCTTTCCGATTAGCGCATCAGCAATCTGAACAGCCCGGGGCTGTCAACTTGCCGCCGATCGCCAAATCTGTTGCCAACCAGAATCCGTAGCCACTCCTCAAGGCACGGCCCTACCAGGGATGCCCTGCGCCGAGCACCCTTAGTAAGAGATTGCCGGGGTAGACCACACATTGAGAATGGAAGTCATCCGCTTGGAGCTGAGTACACGGACCCACCGGCGATCAACAGTTGTGGCCCTGGATGGCGCTATCACCCGGGAGCCATGCTCGACATGGCGTCAAATCAGCCTTCAAAATCGCGGCGGGGCTTGGTCACGCCCTCAGGCTCGTTGCCCTTGAGGAAGGCCAGCATCGTGTCGGCGTCCGACACCTCGAAGGGATCGAGCGGGCAGTTGTCGCCGTAGTCAGGCTCGAGGAACACCTTCTCGATCTGGCCGTCGTTCACCAGCATCGAGTAGCGCCAGGAACGCAACCCGAAGCCCAAGTTGGACTTGTCAACCAGCATTCCCATCTTGCGGCTGAACTCGCCGTTGCCATCGGGTAGCAGGAACACATTTCTGGCCCCCACCTGCTTGCCCCACTGGAACATCACGAAGGCGTCATTGACTGATAGGCAGATGATCTCGTCCACGCCGTGGGCTCGAAACTCATCATTGAGCTCCTCGTAACGAGGCAGGTGGTTGGAGGAACAGGTGGGCGTGAAGGCACCGGGCAGGGCAAACAAGACCACTTTGCGTCCCTTAAAAATGTCGTCGCTGGTCAGGTCCTGCCAGCGGTACGGGTTTGAACCGGGAACCGACTCGTCGCGAACGCGGGTCTTGAAGGTGACCTGGGGCACATGGGTGATGACCGTCATGGCTAACTGGTGATTGCCTAACTCATACTCATTCCGAGTTAGCTCGGCTGACAATGAGTATTTGTGCTGAACAGGAGCGAGTGTCGGTGTCGGCGCGCCGCTCCAGCGGTATCAGGGCGTCCTGGCGCTGCTGATGCGGTACCGATCGTCGATCTTGATGACCCATCTCGGTCCGGAGCCCGGGCAAGGGAAGCCTGGGCACCTGCTTCAGTGTGCCCCCCCCCCCCCCGACTGCCTTCTTTTAGCAATCAGAGCTGCACTTCAAGGTGCGTTGTGGGTCATCACCTCGCCCATTGGCGTCACTCCAGTTTTGCTGCTGCGCTGACTAGAGCAGCGCTGAGGTTCAGGCCACCAGCTGCTGGTGCTGATTTGCAGAGCGCACCTATCGGTGCGACATCAGAAACGCCTCAATCCATTCGTGATGCCGGCGCTGGCACGTTGGTCGCCAGCGAACTGGGGCAAACCACCCGAATGCGCGGCCTTGGCTGAAATGACAGCCAGGACGAAGCCTTGCGTTGAACACCGCACACCCTCGGGAAGACACCACGGCTGAGCAGGCAAATGCTCGGGGCCAAGGCTCCGAGCCTTGCTGTAATTCGCTGCTCTCAGGCCAGGACACCCAGCTGGACCAGACGCACCCACCCAACCGATCGCTGTCAACCTGGCCTTGGGAAGGTGAGGCACCGGCCGCGACCTCGAAGTGCCAGCGTGAGCGAACCGCAGCCTTGAACCCCTTGGCACCCGATGGCCATGACCAGTGAACCGATCCGCTTCACCGATGGGGCCGGCTATGACCGCTTCATGGGGGTCTGGAGTCGCCTCGCCGGCAAGGAGTTTCTCGACTGGATCGCCCCGAACGAGGGCCAGCGCTGGCTGGATGTGGGCTGTGGCAATGGTGCCTTCACGCAACTGGTCGCCGAGCAGAACAAACCGCTCGCGCTCGTTGGCATCGACCCGTCGGAGGCGCAACTCGCCTATGCCCGGCAGCATCCACTGCTGCAGTGCGTGGACTTTGTAAACGCCGACGCCATGGCCCTGCCGTTCCCAGACGAGGCGTTCGATCTTGCGGTCATGCCGTTGGTGATCTTCTTCGTACCGGAACCGGTGCAGGGTGTCGCCGAAATGGCACGGGTCGTGGCCCCCGGTGGAACCGTGGCCGCCTATGCCTGGGATATGGAGGGTGGGGGCTTCCCGTATCAGAGCGTGAATGAAACCATGGGCGCTGTCGGCAGGGCCATTCCCATGCCGCCCAGTGTTAGCTCCTCCCGCATTGAAGCGCTGAGCGATCTCTGGGTCACCGCCGGCCTAGGCGACATCTACACCAGAGTGATCACGGTAGAACGCACTTACACCGACTTCGACGACCTCTGGAACACCGTCCTCGGGGGGCCGAGCGCCGGTCAGGCTCTCGAGGCTATGAGCGAAGAGGAACGCACCCGCTTCCGTGAGCTGCTGCAAGCCCGCCTGCAGCCATCCGGCAGCGGCTCGATCAGCCTGACAGGGCGGGCTCATGCCATCCGGGGCACAGTGCCAAGCCTTTGATGCGTCTACTTAATCGCTCGTTATGACCGCTTCCGACACCGCAAAGGCCTTGCTTTCCCTGGAAACGAGCCCTGAAGAACCAGCCTTCCTGGAGACTCCGGATTCACGCTTCTGAGCCATCGGGCCCCAGCGTTGCCGGTAGGTGGCCGGTCTTGACCCAGATGCTGCAGCCCGCCTCACTCCAGGGCCGGTGCACGCTGCCGGGCGGATTGCGCAGCCAGCTGCCGGCCGGATAGCTGCCCTGGCCGTCCTGGAACACGCCAGCGAGCACCAGGATCTCCTCGCCACCCGGATGGCCATGGGGCTGAAACACCGTGCCAGGAGCCCAGCGCACCAGGGCTACGTGCTCCGAGCCCCAGGCATGCAGCGGCAGCACCTGCAGTCCTGGCACCAAGCCCGGCACCCAGGCGGCGTTGGTCGTGTCGACCACCAGCCGCTGCTGATCGGCCGGGTGCATCTGCTGCAGCTTCACCAGGATCGTGCAGCCCCCGTCGCTGAACGGGGTATGGCTTGAGCCCACGGGATTGCGCAGGTAGGTGCCGGCGGTGTAATAGCCGTGCTCATCGGAAAAGGTGCCCTCCAGCACCAGGAGTTCCTCGCCGCCACCATGGACGTGGCGTTCAAAGCGACTCCCCGGGGCATAGCGCACAATCGAGGTGGCTCGGGCCACCTCGCCGCCGCGGCGATCCAGCATCCGCCGCTCCACCCCCGCCATCGGGGACGCACTCCAGGCCAGGGCGTTGGTATCGAGTAACGCCCGCTGGGTTAGGTCGGCATGCAGGTCCATGCCCCCGATTGTGCTCAACCGCTTTGCACAGCCGTGGTACGGCAATGCCTCCATGCGGCTCAACACATGTCGTGATTGAACAGGACAAGCTGGAGGCATGAGCCCTTCCAGACAGGCCCTCAGCGCCGATGCGAGCCACTGGGACAAGCGCTACCAGGAAGGCGCAGACGGCTGGGAGCTGGAGCAGCCCGCCCCACCGCTGGCCCAGCTCCTGCGCAGCCATCCGCTGGCGCCCCAGGCACCGGGCAGGGTGCTGGTGCCTGGCTGCGGACGCGGCCATGAGGTTGCCCTGCTGGAAGAGCTCGGCTTCTCGACCATCGGTCTGGATTTCAGTGGCGCGGCTTTGCGCGAGGCCCGCAGGCTCCATGGCGAGGCGCGGGACACCCTGCAGTGGCTGCAGGCCGACCTGTTCGACCGGCAGGCCCTGGAGGCGGCGGGCCTGACTCCCGGCGGCCTCAGCGGGATCGTGGAGCACACCTGCTTCTGCGCCATCGATCCCGGCCTGCGGGAGGACTACATCGCCACCGCGTGCCGACTGCTCACGCCGGGCGGCTGGCTGCTGGGGCTGTTCTGGTGCCACCGCCAGCCAGGCGGCCCGCCCTGGGGCAGTGATCCGGAGCTGGTGGAAGCCCAGCTGCGCCAGCCAGGCCCACCCCCTTCACCTGACGAGATCGAATCATGCTGAGCCAACTGAGCGAACGTCTGCAGAAGTGGGGCTTCTCCTGGGAGGGGCTGAGGGACAACCGCCACGGCGAGTGGTGGGTGCTGGCGCAGATGATCCTGATCGCCGCCCACTGGCTGCCGCCAACGCCTCCGCCCTCGGATCTGGGGATTCACTGGCCCCTGGCGCTGCGCCTGATCGGCGGGCTCACTGTCCTGATCGGCCTGCTCCTCGGCGCCCAGGGGGCCTTGAACCTCGGGGACAGTCTCAGTCCGCTGCCGGAACCGATGCCCGGAGCGCCGCTGGTCACCGTGGGGGCCTACGGCCGTTGCCGCCATCCCCTCTACCAGTCGCTGCTGCTCTGCTCCCTGGGGGTGACTCTGGCCCTCGGCAGCCTGCTGCACCTGGGCCTGCTGCTGGTGCTGGCGACCGTGCTCAGCCTCAAGGCACGACGGGAGGAGCAGCGCCTGTGTTCCATGCACAGCGGCTATGCCGATTACATGACCTCCACCCCGGCGATCGTTCCCTTTCTGCCCGGTCTCGACTGGCGGTAGCCCTGGCTCTCCTTGTTGAGCGTTGCGCAGACAATCTCCCCATCGTGCGGCCATCATTCAGTTGGATTGGGCTTTCTCTCTTGCCGTTTGGACAAACTCGGCAGTACATACTCTGCCGTTGCCTGACAACGTCACGCACAGATCTATCGTTCCGATTCGCAGACTCGCAAGGAAGAGCCTCGCATGCCGACATGACAATAATTTGCGCGTTTGACTCACGGTTGTCTTCTGTGACTAGGATATAGACGAGGCGTTCTCTTAAAGACTAATGAATTATACTACGATCGCGAATTCCATCGCCAAATCGCTCGCGGCACGGCTGGCCATGGCCAGCGTGGCGACTCTTGTCAGCGCAGGAGCCTTCTCTGTTGCTCTGGCCGCGCCTGTCATTCCAAACATGATCGGCACCTGGACAGTTGAAGGGAAGGGGGCCGTACTCTGCAAAGTCGAAGCATCGAGATGCAAGACCCACCATCATGGTGATTTCAGTGATCTCAATGCCGTCGCTCAAATCACCAAGCAACAGGGTCGGGTTTTCCACGGAGTCTTCAAATCCAAGTACGCAACGGAGAAGTTCGTTGGCACGCTTGGGCATGACAATTCCAGCGTGTCCATTGTTGATGAGGATGGTTTTGCGGATGGCAAGATAATCAGTCCCAACCAGATTCAGGTTGTTTATCGTCACACCTCTGATTTCGATTCCGTCGTCGACATTGGTACCTGGACGCGCCGCTGAGTGATCCTGCTCAGAACAGCCAGCCGGGCCGCAGCAGCAACAGCAGGGCCAGGGCCACCATCACCACTCCACTGATCAGCTTCAGCCACCGGCCCGTGCCTTCGGTGAGTCGGTTGCTGCTCAGCGCCAGCACGGCGATCCCCACCATCAGGGCGTCGTCGGCGATGTAGCCCACGATGTAGAGCCCCAGGTAGCCGTAATGGGCGGCCAGGCCAAGGTTCTGTTGCTGAGCACGGCTGTGTAGACCGCCGGCAGCCCCGCGGTGCAGAGCAGTTCCACCGCGTTCACCACTACCGCCAGGGCTGCCACTGCGGCCAGCGCCGCCGGCAGGGACCGGCTCTGCATGACCCCGCGCATACGCGCATAGAGACCCGGCTTGGCACTGGCGGGGATCGAGAGGGTGAAGTCCGGACCCTTGCGCCAGAACTCGCTCAGATTCACCACCCCCAGCACCAGGGCCAGGGATCCAAGCAGGAGCCGCAGCCAGGCAGTGAATCCCAGCAGCAGGAAGACGTTCAGCCAGGCCGCCATGAAGGCGTAATAGACGACCCCGCTGACGAACACAAAGGTGCCGGCCACCAAGGCCATGCGCCGCCGGTCCTGCCAGTGCACCAGCAGTGAGAGCAGAAACAGCAGCACCCACATCGCGCAGGGGTTGAAGCCATCCAGCAGCCCCATGGCCAGGGTGAAGATCGGCAGGCCGAGCGCAGAGGCGCTGATGCTGCCGAAGCGGCCGAGGTTCACGTTGGTGGAGGCACGCTCACGTCGATCGATCAGAGCGAGGAGTTCCTTCCCTCGGCCCTCGGCGCCATCGAACCCCACCAGCACCTGGCCATCAAGGACGAACGTGGGCACCCCCGGAGCCTGAATGCCGGCCTGCCGGGAGTAGCGCAGCAGGTCGTCGATCGCGGCGGGATCGGATTCGAGCGGCCGCAGCCGCACCTGGATCCCTGGTCGCAGTTTTTGCAGTTCGGGGAGGAAGGCCTTGGCGGCGGCGCAATGGGGACAGCCCTCACGCATGAACACCTGAAGTTCTGCTCCCCCCACGCCGGGCTGGGCAGTGGCCAGGAGCGGAGCCAGCGCCAGCAGCAGCCCCAGCAGCATGGCGAGCACCGGCGGCAGCCGCCAGCCTTTACGAGGCCTGCGCATCGTTTCCTCGTCAAGCTGACCTAGTCATGGGGTCTGCCGCCACCAGCGCCAGGCCTCCACGTTGATCAGCAACCCGAAAACCGTGAGGGCCACCATCAGCACGATCTGATCGAGGCGGGCATCGGGCACCAGGATGTCGGCGATGAGATGGGGAAAGTTGGTGAGCGAATAGACGACGCTGAACCAGAAGTGGATCCGCCGCCAGGGCCGCCAGCGTGTGGCCGGACCGACCGCGGTGGCGGCATAGGCGATCAGCACGATCGCGATCAGTGGCAGCAGGAAGTAGCCGAGCATCGCCCCGAACAGCAGGGGCAGCGCCCCCTCTTGCACCTGGCTGTGGATCTCCGGCGACTGGCCGTGGAACAGGGGCATCAGGCCCAAGTCCACATGGAAGAGCATCGCCAGTAGCCAGGCGATCCAGAGGGTGATCAGCCGCAGGGCATGGTTGATCGACGCATTCATCGGCCTGGAGGCTTGTTCCTTCAGTGTGGGAAGAAAGGAAGCAAAGGCCTTGGATCTTGGTGGTTCTTTGCGGATGGATCGATGCGTTGCAGCCAGGATCGCGCGGCGTGAGCGCTACCGAATTCGCTGCCCACAATCAGCACCCCGCCTATGTTCGCCAGGCCTAAGCGCCTTCTGTAGTCACCACTGGTTCACCGGCCGCCTTCCAGCTTTCGATGCTGGGTGCAAAGCCCTTCACCTGGTGGCGGCCCTCCAGCTGCAGCGCCATCACTCCCATGGCAGAGCGAAAGCCGCTGGAGCAATACAACACCACCTCCTGCTCTGGGGAAATCTCAGCCACGTGGCGACCGAGATCGTTCAACGGTCTGTTGATGGCTCCGGCAATGTGTCCCGCCCGGTACTCAGCAGGGGTCCTCACGTCAATCAGCAACACGTTGCCGCTGGCGAGCAAGCTCTTGAGGGCTGGCACCGATCGGATCGCGCGAAAATCGCTCGGCAGCTTGGAGAGGTACTGCTCCACTGCGGAGTCAATGGCAGTCGCCTCGCCTGCAGCAGCCTTGACAACCGGAGGGACGATCGCGGTAGCCGCAGAGGCGCCCTGGGGCGCAAAGAACAGCAGGCAGAGACTGAGTGCAACTGTCAGCAAGAGCGATCGTAAGTTATACATAGATGGTTAATCGATACTCTAGGTTCGTTGATCGTGCTGGAAGGCAACTGGCTTACTTCATTCAGCACTTACCTTTCCTCGAAAGGCAATATAATTATAGATGTTGTAAAAGAGCATGATAGGAATGAGCACGCCGATGAACGTGAGCATGAACACCAACGAGCTCACCGACGACGACGCCTGAAAGATTGTGACCGATGGCGGAATCACCGCCGGAAACACCATCAGACCCAGGCCGGCAAAGCTGAGGATGAACAGCATCACGGTATAAACAAAGGGCCATACTTCCTGCTGCACCGCCAGGCTGCGGAACAGCTGAACGATCAGGGCGACGCCCAGCAGCGGCAACACCACGAAGAAGGGCAGGAACGCGGGATCAAACAGCCGCTGCCGCAGCGTTTCCGACGCGAACGGTGCTGTGAAGGTGATCAGCAGGGCCCCGCCCAGGGTGGTGGCAGCCGCTAGGCGGGCCGTGCGCACGTGCAACCGCTGCAGCTCACCACTGGTTTTGAGGATCAAGTAGGTGGAGCCGATCAGCACGTAGCCCTGGATGAGCGTGAGCGCCACCACCAGGCTGCTGGGGTTGACCCAGATCCAGGCGGAGCCTGTGAAGTGGCCTGCGGCATCGGTGGGGATGCCAGAAAGCACCGTGCCCAGACAGATGCCCTGGGAGCCAGCGGCCAGCAAGCTGCCGATGCCGAACATCAGGTTCCAGGGCCGCTTGTTGGTGGCGTTCTCACGAAACTCGAAGGCGACGGCCCGCAGGATCAGCCCCAGGATCATCAGGTAGATGGGGCCGTAGAGAGCCTTGAGGATGGTGCCGTAGGCCAGGGGGAAAGCTCCGAACAGGGCGCCGCCCATCAGGACGAGCCAGGTTTCGTTGGCATCCCACACATTGCCGAGGCTCGTCATCAGGATCGTGCGCTGGGATTCGCTGGGGGAGGTGAGAGAGAGGATGCCCACCCCCAGATCAAAACCATCGAGGATCACATAGAGCAGCAGGAATAGGGCCAGGATCACAAACCAGACCGTGGGCATGAACCATTCGAGGAACTCCATGTTCAAACATTCCCCGATCGGTCGGGAAGAATCACGGGGGCGGCAAGGCCAGGCGGCTCAAGGGTGAGATTCGGTCCCTTGGCGATGATCCGGGAGCCGAAATACAGCGCGAAGACCAGCAACACCGTGTAAAGCACAGCGAATACACTCAAGCTGGCGAGAACCTCGCCCACCGGCAGAACCGAAGCGGCATCGGCGGTCCGCAGCTGGCCGTAGACCGTCCAGGGCTGGCGGCCCACGCAACGCACCACCCAGCCGGACTCAATCGCCAGGTAGCCGGCCGGGGCCGAAAGGATCCAGGCCCAGCTGAACCAGTGCCACTGGGCGAAGCTGGCGGCGCTGAGGCCCCCTCGCCACCAGAGCAGCAGGGTGAGGGCCATCAGGGCCGCAGCAGCCAGGCCGATCGCCACCATCACCCGGAAGGCATAGAAGAGCAGACCCACCATGTGGGGACGCTGGTCGGCGGGCCAGCTGTTGAGCCCGCGCAGCGGTTGGCTGAGCTGCGGCCGCGTCTCCAGGATCCAGCTGAAGGCGCCAGGAACCGACAGGCTCCAGCGATTGCTGCCGCTGGCTTCATCGGGGGAAGCCAGCACGGTCCAGGCAGGGGAGCTGCCAGCGGCCTGGTCGTCCCAGAGGGCCTCGATCGCGGCCAGCTTGGTGGGCTGATGCTCGGCCACCTGCACGGCGCTTTCGTGTCCGGCCAGGATCTGTAGCGGCGCCACCGCCAGCAGGATTACCAGCGCCAGCTTGAAGGAGAACAGGAAGAACTCCGGTGCCTTCTGGCGCATCAGCGACCAGGCACTGATCGCCGCCACCACCAGCATGGAGGTTTCCACCGTGGCCAGGGCCATATGAATCACGCTCCTCACCATGAAGGGGTTGTTGATGGCGGCGAAGTAGTTCTGCACGTGGAAATGACCATCGGAAAAAGTGCCGCCCGACGGAGTCTGCAGCCAGGAGTTGGCGCTGAGGATCCAGAACACTGAGAGGTTGGCGCCGAAGGCCACCATCACGGTGGAGAGGAAGTGGATCACCGGCGGCACCTTGTTCCAGCCGAATAACATGATCCCGAGGAAGCCGGCCTCCAACATGAAAGCCATCGCTCCTTCAAAGCCCAGCACCGACCCGAAGAAATCACCGGCGAACTCAGAAAGTGGAGCCCAGTTGGTGCCGAACTGGAACTCCATCGGCAGCCCGGAGGCCACTCCGATGCCGAAATTGAGCACATAGAGTTTCGCCCAGAAGTTGGCCTGGCGGTAATAAAGGGGGTTGCGTGTGCGCAGCCAGATGGCTTCCAGCACCACCAGATAGATCGCCAGGCCGGTGGAGAGCACCGGCCAGAGCATGTGAAAGATCGCCGTCAGAGCGAACTGCAGCCGTGACAGGGTCACGACATCAAGAGTGGCAAGCATCAGCAGGCAGCGCGTGAGGGAGAGCCGCGACCTGACCGGGCAGGGCAATGGACGACGGCCATGGGCGGAGTGGACGGGGGGAAGGAACCCGAATCTTGTTATGATCTTATCGACATAAAAGCTAAGAAAACATGAATATGACGATCTGTCTCGAGTTGTTGGGACGTCGCTGGCGCCAGGGGCTGGCTGGCCTTCTGGCTGTGCTGCTGGCCTCCCTGGTGCTGGTCGCCCCGGCAGCGGCAGTCGAGAGCTGGCCGCTGAGCGATGAGGCCGGCCACCGCTTCCAGGCCTCGGTTTTCGAGCAACCCTTTCCCGAGCACCCCTCCGGCTGGCGGCTGCGCCTCAATGCCCTCGAGGCCGACCTCGTCCTCGACCACACCGACGCTCTGCAGGTCAGCGACGCCATGGGACAGCGCTGGACCCTGGGTAACAGGAGCGAGGAAATCGTGCCTCCCGATGGCACGCCCATACCCGCGGGTTCCGCCCAGTTCGACCTTGACGCCCTCACCCCACGGCCCAGCGACGCCCTTCCCTTACAGCTCACGCTGACCAGCCGCGCAGGACAGCTGCGCATCGATCTCAACCCCGAGCAAACCCTGACCCTGCACGATCTGGCCTGACCAGGACTCCACCGGGCTTGCGGAGCACACATCGGAAGGGCCAACCCCCTGGACCAGGGGCTCTGCGCTCGCCCCGGCCGAGTGCTGACCGCGCCAGGTGGACAGTCATCCTGATTCCGTTGATCGCCGGCCTCTCAGTGCTGGTGGTGATTGTCCTGCTGGTGGCAAGCAGCGTGCTGAGAGCGTTTTCAAAGGGTGTGGGCGCGTTCCTGCCGAACTGCACCGCCCCCACCGGCTCAGTTCCCTGCGACTTCCATAAAGCGCCGAAACCTCGTCGTGGCGCCTGGCTCCTGATCCGGTTAGGAAGCTGCCGTTTTCTCCCTGCGGACAACGCCATAAACACCGTCATCCTCTATGTCCTGCTGGGGATCACAGCCGGCACCCTGAGCGGCCTGATCGGCATCGGCGGCGGCGTGATCATCGTGCCGGCGCTGGTGTTTGTATTCGGGTTGTCGCAGCATGCCGCCCAGGGCACCACGCTGGCCCTGCTGGTGCCGCCGATCGGCATCCTCGGCGCCTGGACCTACTGGAAGCAGGGCGATGTGGACATCCGCATCGCCGCCTTCATCTGCCTCGGGTTCCTGCTCGGCAGCCTGCTTGGGGCACGGGTCGCCACCCAGTTGCCGTACCTGCTGCTGGGGCGGATCTTCGGTGGGGCGACGGTGCTGATCGGCCTCAGAATGCTGCTGGCCCGGTAGGAGTCACGAGGCAGGGCTCACTGCAGGGGGCCGCCACACCAGCACCGGCAGTGTGCTGTGCGTGAGCACCTTCTGCGTTTCACTGCCCAGCAGCAACGCCCCGAGCCCGCGACGACCGTGGGATGCCATCACGATCAGATCACAGCCCAGACGCTGTGCTGCGTCGAGGATCGCGCGGTGCGGCTCGTCGCACTCGACGCACTCCACCGCCACCTGGATCGAGCCAGGGGGATCGCCGGCCTGTTGGAGACGAGCCACGAGGCCCTTCAGATAGGTGGCGGCGCTATCTGCGATCAGCTGGTGAACCTCCAGGAGGGTCTTCGCATTGATCTCAGCCTTATCCACGAACGTTGGCACGGTGGCGTAGGCATAGGCGCCGGCCGTGGGCAGCGCATAGAACACGGTCAGCCGTGCGTCCAGCCTCTTGGCTAGAGCGATGGCGGCCTGCAGCGCCCCTTCCGACAACTCACTGCCATCGACCGGAATCAGGACGTGGCTGTACATGGCAGTCGGCTTTTGTGAATGGAATATCGGCTTTGGTGGGGCTGATGCCGCTGGAGCCAGCACCGAGAACGATCAGATCGAAGGATTCGCTCATGACTCAGCCCAGGGAGGTGAGTTCGATGCGCTTGCGCACCCCATCGGGCAGGGTGCGGGAGATGGGGCAGAGCTTCATGCGCTCCTGTAATTAAGCGATCGCGTCAGCATCGGCGACTCCCCGTTCCTGTGCAGAGGCAGCCCCATCTAGGCGGATGCGGAAGTCTCCATTCACGCTTGCCACGATCCAGTCGCTGCTGGTGTTGACGATGAAGTCGGCCTCCACTTGTTGGAGCGGAATGGCTTTCTCTCTGGCATTCGCCACCAGGTAAAAGTGCTGGCAGAGGAGTAGCGAGATTAAGTAGAGGCGGAAGCCCGGCATCGTGAGGCTGAGCTGCTGGGTTTCCCACTCGCCGGAGTCGCCTAGGAATTCCACTACCAGATCCTGAGTGGCCCGATCTGGTGCAGGGTGGCTGCTGCGCAGCCGAAACTGAAAGTTGCGTTCACTCATGGTGGGCCGGCATTGGGGAAGAGAAAGGTCGAACTGACCCCGATGGAAAGGGAGCGACCTGGCGACTGGCGGCAGCCCGCAGAGCGGCCAGCGGACGGTGATGGCGCTCCCAGGCCTCGAAGCCGGTGAGTAGGGCCGAACCGATCAGCAGTGCTGAGAACCCCTGGCGCAGCCTCAGTTCTGGCAGGTGAGGCGCAAGTCGCTGTCCGATGATCGCGCCAATGGCGCCACCGCCGATCAACGGCAACATCAGCGGCAGATGGGCTGCTGGCCAGTGGCCCAGGGCGGCAAAAGCCACCAGAGAGTTGAGGCTGATCAGCACCAGGCTGGTGCCGCTGGCAAGCTGCATAGGCAGGCCAGCCAGCAGCACGAGGGCCGGCACGATCGCGAAGCCACCGCCGACCCCGGCGATGCCTGTGAGCAGACCCACCAGCACGCCTTGGCCAGCCAGAGCCACGGGCGAACCTGCTGATCTTCTGTCGCCGGAGGGTTGGGCCTGAGCACTCGGGCGGAGCAGCAGCCAGGAGGCCAGCAGTGCCGCTGCCGCGAGTATCCCAAGCTGCGCCGGCTCCGGGATGAGACCGGCCTTCACCACCGAGCCGCCTATCCAGCTGCCGGCGAGTGCCGGCAACCCCAGCACCAGGGCGGGTCGGACCGCCACCTGCCGCCGGCGGATGTAGGGACCGACATTGCCGAGGGCCAGCAGGGTGACGACCAGCAGTGAGAGCGGTACGGCGACCTTGGTGGGCAGGGCTGCGCCACTGACCAGCAGTGGAAGCAGCAGGATTGAGCCTCCAGCCCCCAGCACCGCCAGCAGGAAGCCGATCAAGGCACCACCCGAGAGCAGCAGCACTGTGAGTGAGGTGATCATTCCCCCTGTGATCCGATCGACACCTGGTTCCAGGGCATGGCGGCCAGCAGCCGGGCCATGCCGCAAAAGCCACTGATGCCCGCGAAGGTGAGGCCAGCCCCCACGAAGCCACTCAGCCAGATCCAGCCTGGGGCCACCGTCTGACTCAGAATCACCCCCAGCAGCACCAGGCTGCCGGCCGCGATCTGCACCTGACGCATCAGGGGAAGGGGTGCCCCCTTGAGCTTGCGCACGTAAAAACCGGCCTGCTGCCAGGCGGGCAGACCACCCATCAGGTCGGCCACCGGGTGGGGGTGGCCCTGCTGGAGAAGTTGGCTCAAGGCCCTGGCACTGCGGTTACCGCTCTGACAGACCAGCACCAAGGGTCCGCGGGGCAGATCGGCCTGGGTGATGCCCGCCAGCGGCACGTTGAGGCTGCCGGTGATGTGGCCGGAGGCGTATTCCATCGGCTCGCGTACATCGATCACGGTGACTTCGCGGGCAGCCAGCTGGTCGGCCAAATCGTCGGCGCTGATACGGGTAGGGGCAGACTTCGAGGCTGTGGTTGTCATGGTTAGGTGAGTGAAGATCTGAGGAAGGGCGGCAGGGGCTAGACGATCGGAACTGGAAACCTCAGGCCTGGCTGGCACCTTCGAGTGGGTAGCCCTCAGCAGCCCAGCGGCTCAGGCCGCCGTGGAGGTTGGCGACCTGCTGGCGGCCGGCCTTGAGCAGCTGCTGGGTGGCTAGGGCCGAGCGGCTGCCCGAATGGCAGACCACCACCAGCGGCCGGTCGACGGGAATCTCACTGGAGCGGCTCTCGAGCTCCGGCAGGGGGATCAGCAGGCTGCCGGCCACTCGTCCATCGGGTCCGTTGAATTCCTCTGTGGAGCGCACGTCGAGCACGGTGAGGTCCCCCAGGTGAGCGGCCACCCAGCCTGGGGTGAGTTCAGGTAGGCCGGCATAGCTGCGCGCCAGGGGCGCCCAGGCGGGAGCGGTGGCTGTGTCGCGGGGCTTGCCGGAGCGCAGGTTGCCGGGAAGCGCCTCGGCGATCTTGTGGGGGTGGGGAAGTTTCATGTTCTCCATGTGACCCACGAAATCCCGCTCGGTGGCGTTGCCGCCCAGCCTTGAGTTGAAGGCCTTTTCTTCCGCCACGGAGGTGACGGCGCGACCGGTGTAGTCGTGGGCTGGGTAGAGCAGGCACGACTCCGGCAGCGTCAGCAATTGCTCCGTGATCGAGGTCCAGAGGCTGTGGGCATTGCCCTGCTGGAAATCACAGCGGCCGCAGCCCCGCACCAACAGGGCATCTCCGGTGAACGCCATTGACTGGTCATCGAGCACGAAGCTGATGCAACCGTCGGTGTGGCCTGGGGTACTGCGCACTTCTAAGGAGCGACCGCCGAAGGCGACTCGATCCCCGTGGGAGAGGGGCAGGCTGACGTTTTCGGCGCGGACGACGGCGGCCAGCCCGATCTCACAGCCGGTGGCCTCGTGCATCAGCCAGCTCCCGGTCACGTGGTCGGCGTGGGCGTGGGTGTCGATCGACGCCACCAGTTCGATTCCCAGCTCGCGAATCAAGGAGAGATCGCGGCCGTGCTGCTCGTAGACCGAGTCGATGATCACCCCCTTGCGGCTGGGCACATCAGCCAGCAGATACGTGAAGGTGCCGGTGTCGGCGTCGAACAGCTGGCGGAAGAGCAGGGAGCCACCGCCGGCCGCGGCGGCGAGGAAAAGGGAGGGTGCGGGAGCGACGGCCACGGGTGATCGATCACGAACATGTATGAGCATAGCCGCATTATGGGCATTAAAGCGATCTCGGTTGCCCGGGTCGCTGCGCGCCCCAGGCCCACGCCTTGCGCACTTCGTGCATAATGCGTGTATCGACATAAGCACGTCCATGCGCCGGACCCGGCCACAGACCCAGTCCCTGCCCAGTCCCCAGCTCCTCGATGAACTCAGTGGCTTCTTCCGGTTGCTGAGCGAGCCCGCCCGCCTGCAGTTGCTCTGTCAGCTCAAGCATGGAGGCGCCATGGATGTGGCCTCCTTGATCGAGGCCACCGGGTTCAGTCAGTCCCACATCAGCCGCCAGCTGGGCCAGCTGCAGCGGGAGGGTCTGGTGAGCTGTGAGCGGGATGGCACACGGCTGATCTATGCGGTGGCCGACCCCCTGGTGGAGGACCTCTGCAACCTGGTGCAACGTCGGCTCAAACAGCGGTTGGAGCAGCAGCTCAGCCAACTGCAGGCGGTGTGATCACGGCTGCTTGAAAGCCAGCCCCAACGCACGCACCAGCGGCTTGAACGGCTTGAGGAAGCGGCTTTCATGCAGGCGGCCCTTCAGCACCCGGTGCCAGTAGACCCACGGGAACACCCGTGTTTCCACCAGAAACATGCTCCAACGCTCCTGGGTGGGATCCACCAGGAAAGAGCTCACTGGCTGCAGGTCGTAGTCGAACTCGGCCATCACCACGCTGTGGAAGCTGGTGATCAGCGGGCAGGCGGTGTAGCCGTCGTAGTTGGCCGCAAGCGGGCGTCCATCGATCTGCGCCAGCAGGTTGGCCACCAGCACCGGCGCCTGACCCCGGATGGCGGCCAGGCTTTTCGAAGTGGGCAGGGAGCTCACATCGCCGAGGGCGAACACATCGGCAAAGCGCTTGTGCTGGCAGGTGTCCTTGTTCACCTCCACCCAGCCGCCCGGCCCTTCGATCGCCAGGGGGCTCTGGGCTACCACGTCCGGCGCCGCCATCGCTGGCACCACATGCAGCAGGTCGAAGCGGATCTCCTCCTGGAAGGGATCCCGGCCTTCCTGCCGCACGTCGAACACCGCCACCTGCTCCTCGGGGCGCACCTCGATCAGGTTGCGGAGCAGCCGGGTTTCGATCCCCCGCCGCGCCGCGACGCGCTCGACGGTGGCGTTGTAAGCCTTGACCGGATAGAGCTGCGCCAGGGCGCTGCAGAAGATCACGTGCGTGTTCACCCCCACGCCGCTGGTGGCCTGAAAAATGTCGTCCGCCAGGTACATCACCTTCTGGGGGGCACCGCCGCACTTGATCGGCGTGGCCGGATGGGTGAACAGGGCGGTTCCCCCCTGGAAGCCGCGGATCGTCTCCCAGTTGGTGGCGATGTGGGCGTGGGAATAATTGCTGACGATGCCGTGGTAGCCGAGGCCCTCCGGCAGGCCCTTGATGGCGCTCCAATTGAGCTGGAGGCCCATGGCCACCACCAGCACGTCGTAGCTGATGGATTCACCGGCTGCGGTGATCACCCGGTGGGCTTCGGGCTCGAAAGCAGTCGCTCGGTCCTGGATCCAGACGGCACCCGCCGGGATCACGGCGGACTCAGGGCGGTGGGTTTCCCCGTAGGGGAGCAGGCCGGCGCCGGCCAGGATCCAGCCCGACTGGTACTCGTGAACGGAGGAGGGCTCCAGGATCGCCACATCCAGCTCCGGCCGGGCCCGCAGCAACTGGCTGGCGACGGTGAGGCCGCCGGAGCCACCGCCCACGATCAGAACCTTGTGGTGGCGTTGGCCGCCGCCTTTGAGGGGAGTCATGGGCAGGGGACCTGTTCACCACAACCATAATGCGGCTAAATGCATAAAGGGGTTAAATTGTTCTGCGTATAGATATGGATGCCTGTCATGGTCCAGCCACCGCGGGGACCGCTTCAGGGAGAGCCTTCAAGGCCCGGGCAGGAGCGGCTCCAGAAGCACGGCGGCATCTTTTCGGCCGTGAATCCGGCGAACTGGATCCGGCACTGGCGGTACCCCAATCACCTTTTGCTGGCCGTTCCTTGGCCCGTGTTCTTCGGCTTGGTTGCCACCGGCTACCTGCTCCTCAACTTGCTGTTCGCCGGTCTTTATGTTCTCGATCCCCAGGGAATCGCCAGGGTGGATGGACCCACCACCAGCTTTGCGGAGGCCTTTTTCTTCAGCGTCCATACCCTGGGCTCGATCGGCTATGGGGCACTGTTTCCAACAAGCCTGTACAGCAATCTGCTCGTCACCGCCGAGTCCTTGCTGGGGTTGTTCGTTACCGCGTTGGTCACGGGTCTGGTCTTCAGCCGGTTTTCCCGCTCCACGGCGCGGATCCTGTTCTCTCAAGAGGCCACGGTCCACACTTACAACGGCCTGCCCACGTTGATGTTCCGGTTGGCCAATGAGCGCCGTAAGGCCATCATCGAGGCCCAGTTGCGGGCCTATCTAGCGATCGATGAGCGCTCCGCAGAAGGCCAGCGGATGCGTCGACTACTGCCGCTCAACCTGCTGCGCGACCACTCGCCGCTGTTCCTGTTGACTTGGACGGCGATGCATCCGATCGATCCGCAAAGTCCTTTGCTTGGGGCAACAGCCAACTCGCTCCAGGCAGCTAATGCCGAGATCGTGATTTCATTTTCCGGTATCGACGAAATCCTGGAGAGGCCGATCCATGCGCATCATCACTATCCGCTCGCCCAAGTTCACTTCGACCATCGTTTCGTCGACATGATGATCGCCCAAGACGACATGCCTCCACAGCTTGAGTTTGCCAACTTCAATCAGATCGAGCCTTGTTCAAACAGCCTGATCCCGCCTATTCAGCCGGGTGCTACCTGCGCCTAACGGTCCGCTCACCCTTAGCCCCTTGTCTGAACTCTTAGGGGGCTGGCCACCAGCCGGTTCAGCACCTGTGCGAAAGCCTGGACGGCGCCACTGCGCAGGAGCGCGCGTTTGAAGTCACCGAGCGCATTCAGGAAGTGGTGCGCCTGGCAGTGGAGTTCGAGCTGGTGGATCTGGAATGAAGCAACTGCCATGAAGCGCCCTTCATGAACTCCCATTGCCTCGGTGAAGACCGGTGTCGATTGCCACAACATGCCGATCGGGTTGGCCGGGCTGAACAGCCCCTGGAAGCCGGGGAGATAGATCCAGCCCATCCCCAGGCCGGTGAGCACCTGAATGACCAGGGCCGTGAGCCCCAGTGGCTCGAAGACCTCCTCGAAGGCGCGGACCTGGGCCGCGCTCTGTGCCTGCAAGGCCCTGGGTAGCACCCCAGATCCAGCACCAAATGCCCACCGGTCCATACCGTGGCAGCCAGGGCATGAACAATCACCAGCAGCGGCAAAACAGACACGGCAGCTCCTTTGCAGGTGCCTCCACGATGGGTGCAATGTGCCGGGACTGACCATGAAGGTGATCGTGGATCTATGTGTGGTGCCGATCGGGGTGGGCGTGCACCTGGCCCCCTACATCGCCGCCTGCGAGAAGGTGCTCAGTGAGGCGGGCCTCAAGATCCAGCTGCATCCCAACGGCACGGCGATCGAGGGGGAGTGGGAGCCGGTGTTCGCCGCCATCGAGGCCTGCCACGAGGCGGTACACGCCATGGGCTGCCCTCGCATCTACACCACCGTCAAGATCAATACCCGCACCGATAAGGAGCAGACCCTGGAGGACAAGGTGGCCAGCGTGCAGGCCCTGCTTTGAGCGTGGGTCGCCCTGATCAAGCGATTTTTAAAAGTGAGGTAGCCGATCGCTTCCTCATGGTCAATTCCCTGAGCCCAGGGGCTGCGGCGGCGTCCACTGCGGCGTGCAGACCTGCCAGCCGGATCTGAGCTTCTTGGCCCAGAGCTTGATCGCCTCATCTCGTCTGATCTCCTTGCGGTACTTGAGCAGCGGCGCCTGGCCGGGGATCAGTTCGCCGGTGGTGAGCTCCAGGGCCTGGGAGTAGCGGCTGTAGCGAACCGGGTTGAAATGGAGCACCTGACGGCCATCGCTGATCCAGCCCTCCTGCGGAGACAGCTCCAACTCAGCCCAGGTGGGCTTCTTGGGCGCAGGGCCCAGACGCTCTTCTGCCCAGGCCTGGGCATCGGCCACCCGCCGGAACCGCGCTAGTACGGGTGTGCGCATCTGGAGCTGTTCATGGGTTCCCCGAAGCCCCGCCCCGCGGCTCTAGCCGCAAGACTTAAAAACCCCTATCGAGGCGTGGCCCTACCTCGATGAGGTGGTGCTGCTCGAGACCCGCTGCCGCAAGGTCTGCATGACCTGCCAGCTGCACCAGGGGCTGCTCGCCCACGGCGAGCACCTCAGCAGCCGCTGCCAGGGCTGGACCGAAGAAATGGTGAGTAAGCAGGGCTGGGCGCCGGAGGTGGCCTGAACCGCCCATGCACTCCAGCTCTGTCACCGGTAGCGGCCACCGCTCTCCCCCCAGGAGGGCTGGCTAAGCGATGGCCGTCAGGTGCTCCATTTCCAGCCATGCCGCTACGACCGCTGGAGCCAGAGCCTGGAGGTGACTTTTGGAGAGGTGATGCCCAGCGGGGAGCCACCGCTGCTGAAACACCGCAGGGAGCTGATGCGAAATGAGGCGATCAAGCTCTGGGCCCAGAAGCGCAGAGCCGGCTGGCAGGTCTGCGAGCCGCAGTGGACGCCGCCACCACTGCGCAGGGCCTGAACTGCTGCAGGCCACAAAGCATTCTCACCTTGCTCCGATCTGCAGCCAGAAGCAATGCGTTTAAAAGCTGATTGTGCTGAGCCGCGAGCGCAGCGATGCTGTGCTCATCAACCCAGGAGGCGCCCAACATGGACGACACGCCACCCCGCCAGGTTCAAGAAGCACGCTGACGCCACGCCCCTGCTCCAACAGTCTTTATCTAAATGTGGGCGGGTCGTTCAGCCGGGCAAGAGAGCAGCATTCCCCAGTGCAGCTCACCTTGTGCGCCTGACTGATCGACACTCCAGCCGCACCGCCGCAGGTGCCCTCAGGAGGACCATCCGCCCCACACCTGGAATGCATGGCCCCAGGTGCCAACGTCAGCAGCTTCTTTTTCACTGCTATTGGAATGTTCACTGATCTATCACCCTCGGGCGCTGCTCGGGGGTGATGGTTGTCTGAGGCTTGCGGTTAGCCCTTTTGCTCACCCGGGACTGGATTCACGAGCGCCAGTCGGCAACCGGGATAGAGCTCCTGGCCGCTCTCCAGCGCCTCTTCTTTGCTGTTGGCTTCCATTTGGACGGTGGTGGTGCCGTCTTCTGTGTCGACAAGCAGGACGTACAACAGGCCCATGGGTTCGTAGGCAGTTGCCTTTGTCTTAGCCACGGGTCAGGGCATCAGCGCACCTGGGTGGATGGCCTGCATCAAAAAGCCTCAGGCCGTAGCCCAGGGCTGATGCTTGCAACTTCTGGCTCAAGGGGGGTTTAGCCCTTGCTGGGGGCTTACTTGCAAAGAGTCCTCTTCCCAGAGGTCCATGCGATCGAGACAGGCTTTTGATTGCTCGCTGCTCCAGCAGTTGAGCTTGCGGTTGATCCCCCCGCTTACATACCAACTCAACCCTTCGGCGCAGCGCACCGATGGTGAACGCCGCTAGAAAAAGCGAGTTCTTGTATCGGGCTGCGGCCATTGGCATCAGCCCACTTCTTGGGAGCCTGGACTAGGTCGTCATCGACATCGCGCACCAGCAAATCAGGCATGGCCCGCGAAGTTGGCATGCAATTCTAATGAATAATCTTAACCCTGTGATTTGCTGCTATTTATGACAATACAATCTTTGCCTTCGGCGTCACACCACAATTTATAAACATTAAGAACATTTGGACGAATGCCCGCCACAGGAACTTTCAAAAATCCTTGACGTTGCGCTGCTTCAAAAAGAATGCGCTCCTTTTGCGTTAGCCTATGAGGTATTTGACGACTTCCTATCCTTGATCGAGTCGATTTACCACGGCTTAATCTTTCTAAGTCGCCCTTGGTTGGCTTGGGCATGGTAACCGCATTAACTTGGGGCTAGAAATGGCTAATCTGCAATCAACTGTTGGGCAAGTAAAATATTGCTTAGAAACGATAGTGCAAGGCTAAAGGAACTTCAGTTATGCAGCTGTAAAGTTGGATTAGAAACAGAACGGTAAAAACTGGGTGCGGCAGGCGGCATAGCCATCAACTAAAGCACCGAGACCAATTTGGTGGGCGATACCAAAGCCCGTGAGGCCTTCCACCACGATGCCTATGACTATGCCGAGCATGGCGGCACGGCCGTTAAACAGTTCAGCTCGCTTGAGCTGGGCCACGAGGGTCAGCTGTTCGGGGCTGTTGTTGAGCAGCTGTTCGCTGGCGGGAGTGTTGGTCATGGAGATGTCTTGGGTGGTGTCAAACGAAGCGGAAGCGCGCTTGCATCAATCGGCGATATTTGGCTGCAGCAATAGGGCGCTGATCAACCAGGCACCAAAAAGCGCCACGGTGAGGGCTGCGATCATCGAGTCCTTGGGGTCAGGTCACTAGGGCGGCTGAGGACGTACGTCGTCATGCCACCGAGCACAACGACAAGTGCGATGACGGTTGCAATGGCAGCGGTGTAATCGGTGCTCATGAGATCAGCCCAAGCCCAGTTGGCCGAGGATGCTCTGGCCGGTGAGCAGCTCGGTGCCAAGGCCGATCACGAAGCCGAGCATGGCCAGACGGCCATTCCAGGTTTCAGCGAAGGCAACGAAACCGAAGCGGGGCGTGGACTCAGTCATGACTGTTGCGGATTGTTAAGAGAACTGTAACGCAATGTGACTGGTTTGGGCGCTGTCGCGGCTGAGGGCTGCGAATCCATGGGCGGCAGCCCTTCTCTTGCCGCTCAATCAACCTGGCGGAAGGCCTTCGCTGAGATGGCTGCCGGAGTGAGGGCCCATAAGCCACCGGGTTGATCCGTTTCAGGGGCGCCACCGCCTTGATCCAGTCCGGAGATGAGCTCATTCCCCGTGCCTGCATCGAAGGAAAAGCGACCCAGCCCGTTGAAGAGCAGGGCAAGGCTTCCTCCCAGGTGGAGCACCACCAGTTCCAGCAAGGAGATGTTCAGGCCAGCCGTGAAGATGTGCTGATAGGCCGCCGTGGCCATCGTGCCTGCCAGGGCCAGGGTGCCCAGAGGGGTGAAGGCCCCAGGATCACCAGCCAGCAGCAGAACCAGCTTGGGGATGTCGATGGTCGATTGGGGCGATGGACCCTTGCATTGACCACCGGACAGTTCGTGATTAGCCAGGCTTATCGGTGTCATCAGCCCTGCTGTCGTCCAATTGCACCGCCGAGTTGGCCGGCAAGTGTGAACAGGTGTTAAGTTCAGATGAGCGAGCGGTTTCCCGCCCCGCATCTACTTACTGCTTTCCTGCAAAGCCTCTCGGCTGAGTCAGCTAAGCCCTTCCCCAAACCGTTCTCATGACAACCACTATTCAGCAGCGCCAAGGCGCTTCTGCGTGGAACCAGTTTTGCGACTGGGTCACCTCCACCAACAACCGCCTCTATGTGGGCTGGTTCGGTGTGCTGATGATCCCCTGC
>NZ_JAGQBD010000023.1:0-43035 GCF_024345455.1 Cyanobium sp. T1G-Tous | reverse complement strand
GATTAAGCGAACAGCAAAGCGGTGTTGATCATCAGGAATCGCGTCCGCCACGGCTCCGTTTGGAGGTACGGCGACGTTTCCGGAGCACAAACCGATTGCTGGGTTTGTTCCGCTTACGGGTTTTGTAGCCAAGGGCTGGCTTGCCCCAGGGGGTGACCGGACCGGCGCGGCCGATCGGGGCGCGGCCCTCACCACCACCGTGAGGGTGGTCGCAGGGGTTCATCACCGAGCCGCGCACTTCAGGCCGGCGACCAAGCCAGCGCTTGCGACCAGCCTTGCCCAAGCTGGTGTTGCGCACTTCGGAGTTGCCAACTTCACCGAGGGTGGCGTAGCACTCGCGGCGCACCAGGCGCACCTCGGTGGAAGGCAGCTTGAGGGCTACGTAGTCGCCCTCTTTTGCAACCACCTGGGCACTGGCACCAGCGGTGCGGACCATCTGGCCGCCCCGCCCGGCATAGAGCTCCACGTTGTGGACGCTGGAGCCGAGGGGAATGGCAGATAGAGGCAGGGCATTGCCCGTTTCAATCGGCGACTCGGGTCCGGAGATCACCTGTTGGCCGATCTCAATGCCAGCCGGAGCAAGGATGTAGCGCTTCTCGCCATCGACGTAGAAGAGCAGAGCCAGGCGGGCGTTGCGGTGCGGGTCGTAGTGAATGGCCGCCACTTTGGCGACGACTCCGAGCTTGTCGCGGCGGAAGTCGACGATGCGGTAGAGGCGCTTGTGACCACCGCCGCGGTGGCGGCAGGTGATCACGCCACGGTTGTTGCGGCCTTTGCGGCGGTGTTTGGCGACCACCAAGCCTCGCTCCCGTTCGCGGCCAGTTACTTCGGAGAAGTCACTGGCGACACGGGTACGGGTGCCGGGGGTGATGGGTCGGTATTTACGGATAGCCATTACTTTTCAGACCCCTCAGGACTCAGGGAACAGCTGGATGGCATTGCCTTCGGCGAGGCGCACCACTGCTTTCTTCACTTGGGCACGTTTGCCGGCGAAGCGGCCCACCCGCCGGGAGCGGCGAGGGGGATTCATGGTGCTGATGCCGATGACTTTGACGTCGAACAGCTGTTCAACGGCAGCCTTGATGTCGGGTTTTGCAGCCCGATGGTCCACCTCAAAGGTGTACTGGTTCTGCTCGAGGGCCCGGGTGGCCTTCTCGGTGATCAGCGGCCGACGGATCACATCCGCAAGCCGGCTCGAAAAACGTTCAGCCATCGCCGTAGACCTCCTGAATCTTCGCGAGTGCTTCCTCACTCACCACCAACTTGTTGGCGTGGAGCAAATCAAACACGTTGAGCTGATCCGCAGCGATCAGCTTGACCTTCTCGAGGTTGCGCACCGAGCGGCGCACGGCCTCGGAGGCTCCGTCGAGCACCACCAGCACCTTGGTGCCGGCTTCGATACCAAGCCGGCCTAAGCCAGCTGTGATTTCCTTGGTTTTGGGGGTATCGAGCCCAACGCCAAAGCCCTTGACCACGGTGATGTCGTCGATGCGACTCATCAGCGCGGTGCGCAGGGCCAGGCGACGCTCCTTGCGGTTCATCGCCAGGGTGTAGCTGCGGGGCTTGGGACCAAACACCACGCCACCGCCGGGGCGGAGCGGGGTTCGGATCGAGCCTTGGCGGGCCCGACCTGTGCCCTTTTGCTTGTAGGGCTTGCGGCCGCCACCGGCTACTTCAGCGCGAGTAAGCGTGCTGGCTGTGCCCTGACGAGCATTGGCCAGCTGACGCACCACGGCGCGATGCACCAAATCTGTGGCGGACGATTCCTTAGCGACTTTGAGCTCAAGGGCAGCCTTGCCGGCCTCCTTGCCTTGCCAGTCGCGAATTACACAATTAGCCATTGGTTTTCTCCTCAGTTCCCGGCTTTGGCGCCCACCCGGTTCGCCGGGCGGATGTTGAGCAGGGCGCCAGGCTTGCCGGGCACCGAACCCTTCACTACCAGCAGGTTGCGCTCCACATCCACTTTGAGGATGACGAGGCCGCGGGTGGTGATTTGTTTGCCGCCGTAGCGGCCCGCCATGCGCTTGCCGGGGTAGACGCGGCCCGGCGTGGTGCCGGCGCCGATCGAGCCAGGCTCTCGGTGGTTCTTGGAACCGTGGGTCATGGGGCCCCGGCTGAAGCCGTGGCGCTTTTGGAGGCCGGAAAAGCCACGGCCCATGGTGTCGCCGCTCACATCAACCTTTTGACCAGGCTCAAAGGCCGTCACGGAGATGGAGCCACCCAGCTCAAGGCCATCCACGCTGTCGACCCGATATTCCTTCAGGTGGCGCAATACCTCATCACCAGATTTGGCTAGGTGCCCCTTGGCTGGCTTGTTCACGAGTTTTTCGCGAATGTCGCCAAAACCAAGCTGAACGGCGTTGTAGCCGTCGGTGCTGGTGCTTTTGAGTTGGGTGATGCGGCAAGGACCAGCCTCGATCAAGGTGACCGGGATGGACTTGCCCTCGTCGTTGAAGAACTGGGACATGCCCAATTTCTTCCCAAGAATGCCGATAGACATAGGAGGGGAAACAACGCCAGCTGGACCACCGAGCGCAGTGAGCAGGGAGCTCATGCACGACGGTGAAACTGAAGCGGTCAGGATGTTGCCTAGCTCGGCCGAGGGGCCGCTCTTCGCCGCGGAAGCATGGGCTTCCAGCAACGGATTGCGATTTCCAAGGGCTAGCGAGGCTGATCTGATTCGGATCAGCGCGGCTGGGACTTATCGGAACCGGACTGAACTCAACAGACGTGAGGGCAGTGCGTTCTGGCAGTTTCCCGACGGGACCTGCAACCTTTTAAAGCTGCTGGAACCGTGCTGGCCGAGGACGATCACCACCACTGGTGATCGTGTGCCGTGATCTGGAGGCCCGGCTAGCGGTCGGGCACATATCAATGGCACAGTTGATGAACATACCTCACCACCTAACCGGTCCTGGGCTGTCAAAGTGGTGCCTAGCTAGCGATTACCCGTAATGCCCCTGCTGCTCTCCGGTCGCGGTTTCCGCCAGGACCTTGAGCGCGCTGGTGCTCTGGCCCTATTTGCACCCCTTGAGGGTGGTGCAGAGACTCGCTTGATGCGACGGATGCGGGCCGTTGGTTATCGCGCCCAGCTCACCTCGGCGCGGGGGCTTGGTGATCCTGAGGCCTTTCTTTTGCAGTTGCACGGTGTGCGTCCGCCCCACCTGGGTCACCAGAGCGTGGGCAGGGGTGCAGCCGTGGGCGAGGTGCAGCGGGTGATGCCCCAATTGGGGGCTTTGCTCGAGGGCACGCAGCCGATCCTGCTGTGGTTGTTGGAGGGGCAGGTCCTATCTCAAGCTGAATTGGGCTCCCTGATTGCCCTCTGCCAGCGTGAGCCCCGGCTCAAGCTTGTGGTGGAGATGGGCGGTTCCCGGGAACTGCGCTGGCAGCCCCTTGAGCAGCTGCTTGACGCCTGAGCAGGCTCTCGCCTCAGGGCGCTGGGTCAAGTTGATCTGCGGGGCTAGCAACCAGGATCTGGCTGCGATCGAAGACCTCTGCGGCATCTTTTCTCTGGCCGGGGTGCACTGCATAGATGGCGCGGTAGATGCGGCTGTGGTGGCCGCGATCCGCCGCGGGATTGATTGGGCCGAAGCCCGTGGAGCCAGCCGCCCCTGGCTGATGTTGAGCCTCAGCGATGGCGACGATCCCCATTTCCGCAAAGCATGGTTCGACCCCGCTTGCTGCCCGCCGGCCTGCCCCCGCCCCTGTGAGCGGGTTTGTCCAGCCTTGGCCATCGGGCTGGCCGCTACAGGCGCTCCAGGAGTATTGGCGGAGCGCTGCTACGGCTGTGGCCGCTGCCTGCCGGCCTGCCCCCACGGACTGATTGAGGAGCGCAGTCAGGTGCTGGCAGGGGCTGATGTGCCTCCCCTGCTTGCCCAGTTGCGCCCTGATGCGGTGGAACTGCACACCCACCCCGGTCGCGGCGTGGCCTTTGCGGAGCGGGTGAGTCAGCTGCGGGCCAGTGGCGTGCAGCTGCAGCGGCTGGCGGTGAGTACGGGTCTTGAAGGCACAGCCCAGTCGCCGGCTGCGCTGGTGGCGGAACTATGGCAGCGCTTTACTTTGCTGCGCGGCGCCGGCTTTCGTCCCCTTTGGCAGCTCGATGGCCGGCCGATGAGTGGTGATCTGGGGGCGGGTACGGCCCGTGCCGCCGTCAAGTTGGTTGCGGCCGTGCTCCCCCAGGCTCCCCCCGGCCCGGTGCAGCTGGCTGGGGGCACCAACGCCCACACGCTGCCGCAGTTGAGGAGCTATCCCTTGCAGCATCGAATCGCTGGCGTCGCCTTTGGTGGCGTGGCTCGCCGGCTGTTGCAGCCCCTGCTACTTGAGGCCCAGGGGCGGGGACGCTCTTTGCTGGCCGATGCCGAGCTTTTCCCCCTGGCCCTGGGGCTGGCTCGGGAGCTTGTTAATCCCTGGCTAGAACGTACGTAGTGCCATGCGATTCGGTGTCCAGCCCTGCTTTGATCGCCCCCCAGCGCGTCACCGACGACCTCGATCGCCTGCTGGCCCTACTGCCTGAGCTGGTGCAGGCGGCCCTGGCGACCGCCGAGTCGCGTGAGCAGTTGCTGGAGGTTGTGCTGGACCTGGGCCGGGTGCCTGAGGCCCGCTACCCGGGCCAGGTAAGCGCCCTGGGCAATCAGCCCCTGGAGCGCGCCGACCTGGCTGCAGTGGTGGAGCGACTCGGCAGCTTCGGCGGCGACAACCGTGCCGGCATTGAGCGCACCCTGCATCGCATCAGTGCGATCCGCAATCGCAGTGGCACGATCGTGGGACTCACCTGCCGGGTGGGCAGGGCAGTGTTTGGCACGGTGGCCATGGTGCGCGATCTGCTCGACGCCGGCGAGTCGCTGCTGTTGATGGGGCGCCCTGGTGTGGGCAAGACCACGGCCCTGCGAGAGATCGCCCGGGTGCTGGCCGACGACCTGGGCAAGCGGGTGGTGGTGATTGACACCAGCAATGAAATCGCCGGGGATGGCGACATTCCCCATCCCGCCATCGGCGGGGCCCGGCGCATGCAGGTAGCCAGGCCGGAGCTTCAGCACCAGGTGATGATCGAGGCCGTGGAAAACCACATGCCCGAGGTAATCGTTATTGACGAGATCGGCACCGAGCTGGAAGCCCAGGCGGCTCGCACCATTGCCGAGCGTGGCGTGATGCTCGTGGCCACGGCCCATGGCAATGCCATTGAAAACTTGATCAAAAACCCCACCCTCTCCGATCTGGTGGGTGGCATTCAGGCGGTGACGCTCGGCGATGAGGAGGCCCGCCGCCGCCGCACGCAGAAAACCGTCTTGGAGAGGGCTGCCGAGCCCACTTTCGCCATGGCGGTGGAGATGCACAGCCGCCATCGGTGGCACGTGCACAGGGATGTGGCCCGCACGGTGGACATGCTGTTGCGGGGGCAGGGGGGGCGCCCCGAGATTCGGGAGCTCGGCGCTGATGGGCAGCTGCAGCGGCAACAGGAGTCAGCGCCTGCCCCAGCCACCAGGGAGGCGGTGGCGCCGCGGCCCCATGGGCGACCACGGCTGGCGGCCGCACCCCTGCCCGAGTTGGAGGATGCTGACGGGGCGTCAGAGCGCCCAGCGGTTGAAGCCGCTGCAGCGATGTTGCGGGTGTACGGAGCGGGCCTCAGCCTGGGGCCGCTGGAGCAGGTGGTGCGGGCCCGTCAGTTGCCCGTGGAGCTGGTGGGCAGTGTCGAGCTGGCTGACGCGGTACTCAGCCTGCGCCAACATCTCGGCCGTGATCCCCAGGTGCGCCGTCAGGCTCAGGAACTGGGCTTGCCGATTTTGGTCCTGAAATCGGCGGCCCCGCCCCAGCTGCAGCGCGCCCTAGAGCGGCTGCTCCAGCGTCATCGTGAGGGCCAGGCGCAAAAGGATCCAGTTGCAGTTGCTGCCTGCAGCGCCCAGGCCGATGACGCGCTCGCCGGACTGGAGGAATGCCGGCTGGCGGTTGAACAGGTGGTGTTGCCCCACGGCCAGCCCGTAGAGCTGCTGCCCCGCAGCGAGAGGGTGCGGCTGATGCAGGCGGAATTAGCTGATCGCTATCGGCTACGCACCGCCGTATTTGGCCGCGGTGTGGAGCAGCGGCTGCGGCTATTTCCTGCTTGAGCTTGGAGCCGGTGGCTGCTGCGGTTGACGAAGGACCGGGCTCTATGGGTAACTATCTGGGTACCGGAAATTCCGGTTGAGCCCATCCATTAGGTTTGGTTCAAGCTCTTCCAGAGCGCCATTGGGTCGTCGCCAAGCGGTAAGGCAGCGGTTTTTGGTACCGCCATTCCTAGGTTCGAATCCTAGCGACCCAGTTTTGATCCATGTCTTTCGCTCCCCCTGCTGCGACTGGCTTTTGGGCTAGATCTGGCCCCTTGATCGTCTTTGATTTCGACGGGGTGCTGATGGATGGCATGCCCGAATACTGGTGGTCGGCCCGGGCGGCGGCCCTGCAGCTGGCTCCAGAGCTGGCGCTCCCCGAGCAGGCCCCGGCAGGCTTCGCCCGCTTGCGGCCCCTGATTCACAAGGGTTGGGAGATGGTGCTGATGGCGGCGGAGCTGGGCCGCCCGGAGCTCAATCTGCAGGAGTTGCTGGCCGGTTACGACGGGGCCTTACCTGCCGCTCTGGCCCGTTGGGGGTGGCAGCCGGAGCGGCTGCAGCGCCAGCTCGAGCAGGTCCGCAATGCCGCCATCGCTGAAGCGCCTGCTGCCTGGCTTTCCCGCCACAGGCTTTACCCGGGGGTGAAGGAGCGATTACAGCGCTTGGGGCTGGAAGGGGCCGACTGGGTGGTGCTCACCACCAAGGGCGCCGCTTTTGCTGCCAGGCTGTTGGCGGCTGCGGCTCTAGAGCCTTCAGCCCTCTACGGCCACGAGCACGGCAGCAAGCCCGAGGTGCTGCACCAGCTGCTCGATCAGGGGCGACCGCTCTGGTTTGTCGAAGACCGACGCCCCACGCTGGCAACGGTGCGAGCTGATTCCCGCTTGGCAGCGGTGCGTTGTTTTTTGGTGAGTTGGGGGTATTTGGGTCCTCAGGACGCTGAGGCTTTGCCGGCTGACATCGCCTGGCTGACGCCGGAGCAATTTGCTGCCCCCCTGGCGCAATGGCCCCAGTGAGCTAGAGTACGCTCGTACTACAAGCAATTGATACGCCGGCCCGTTTTGGGGGCACTTGCTGCTTAGAGGTCGCAGGATGGCCGTCTTCGGGTTTGCCTGGAGGCCGTACCTGCGGGTCATGCCGATTTACGGCTTGCTCCCGCCCTGCTTTTCGTCTTTGCGGCCTGTTCCTTCGCATTTGATTGCTGTTATGCCCGCTACCCCTAACTCCCCCTCCAGCTCTTCCGTGCCCCCTGCTTCCCGCGCCTCAGCCAGTTCTGCTTCGGCTTCTGCCACTTCTGCGGCTACCACCTCTTCAGCTACTAATTCTTTGGCTTCTGCCTCTTCAGCTAATAATTCGACTGCCGATAGTCGGGCAGCGGCCGAGCGCGACAAGGCCTTGGGGCTTGTCTTGAATCAGATCGAGCGCAATTTCGGCAAGGGTTCGATCATGCGCCTGGGGGATGCGTCCCGCATGCGGGTGGAAACCATCGGCACCGGCGCCCTCACCCTGGATCTGGCCCTGGGTGGGGGTTATCCCAAGGGCCGCGTAGTGGAGGTCTATGGGCCGGAGAGTTCCGGTAAGACCACCCTCACGCTGCATGCCATTGCCGAGGTGCAAAAGCGAGGTGGTGTGGCCGCTTTTGTGGATGCTGAGCATGCCCTCGACCCCGTCTATGCAGCGGCCCTTGGCGTTGACATTGAAAATCTGCTGGTCTCCCAACCGGATACCGGTGAGATGGCCCTGGAGATCGTCGACCAGCTGGTGCGTTCAGCCGCCGTGGACATCGTTGTGATCGACTCGGTGGCGGCCTTGACCCCCCGCGCTGAAATTGAAGGCGAAATGGGGGACCTGGCGGTGGGTGCCCAGGCTCGTCTGATGAGCCAGGCGATGCGCAAGATCACCGGCAACATCGGTAAATCCGGCTGCACCGTGATCTTCCTCAACCAGCTGCGCCAGAAGATCGGTGTCACCTACGGCAATCCGGAAACCACCACTGGGGGTAATGCCCTCAAGTTCTATGCATCGGTGCGCTTAGATATTCGCCGGATTCAGACCCTTAAGCGGGGCACCGAGGAGTACGGCATCCGCGCCAAGGTGAAGGTGGCTAAAAACAAAGTCGCCCCGCCCTTCCGGATCGCTGAATTCGACATCTTGTTTGGCCGTGGCATCAGCACCCTGGGCTGTTTGCTCGACCTGGCCGAGGAGACCGGTGTGGTGGTTCGCAAAGGTGCCTGGTACAGCTATGAGGGCGACAACATTGGTCAGGGTCGCGATAACACGATCACTTGGCTGGAGCAAAACCCAGCCCAAGCTGAGGTGATTGAGCAGCTCACTCGGCAAAAGCTGAAGGAGGGCTCAGAGGTCACCGCCAATTCCATGAAGCCCCTCGCCGCGGCTGCTAAGGCGGCTGTTGCAGCATCAGGGCTCGCTGAAGCGGGCGATGGCCTCGAAGAGTTGTCGGTGGCTAGCTGAGCGGCTGGCCCCAGCTCAAGGGATTTGCCCCAGCTCAAGGGAGAGTGAATGCTCCCTTGAGCTGGTTGGGGTTAGGCAGGTTGGCTGAAGATGGAGTTCGCGATCCTTGTGCTGCCACGGGGCTTTGGAGCACCTGAGCGACTCGCTGCAGCTCCTGGATGGCTTCGGCTCCTTCCAGTTTCACCAGTTCGTGGCCATCGCGGGATTCCACCCAGCTGATGCCGAAATCGGAAACCAAAAACCTAACCATGTGATTCGCGTCGAGGTTGGCGACGAAAGAGGCCCCGTGACCATCCCGGCCATCACCGCACACATAGCAAGTGGCTGCAATGCCTCGGCCTTGAAGGCTTTTGGCGAGAGCCTGAAGACTCATCACCAGGTCGTGAACCACAGATCTGTACTGCTCGGCTAAGCGTGGGAACACGACGACCCGGCGGATTCAAGAAGATTCTAATCTTTTCTTCAGGATTTGGCGGGTTAGCCGTCGGACAGGTTCCACCAGCCGGCGGCGGGGCCGACAAAACGCACCGTCAGCCAGAACAGCACCAGGGCGCCGATGCCTATCCAGGCCCCTTTGGTGGAGAGGGTGACGAAGCGATCAGCCTGGTTGCGCGTCAGAGGCAGCCAGGCTGCGATTCGGGGGGAGGTGTCAATTTCCTTGGGCCGTTTCGGCTTAACCAGCTTGGGTGGCAGACCCTGAATGCTCCGACGTTTGGCTTCCCCCATGGCCTCCGCTACTTGAATGGTGAAGTCAGGATCCCACGTCAGTGAGGCAGTAGGCGGGTGAGGTTGATCCAGGGTTCCAGGGCTGCGAGCACCTGGCGGCCCCAGCTCCGCCCCCGCAGCCGCCCATCCAGTACGGCCAGTCGGCCAGCGCCCTCGCGCCTAAGCCCCGCTACACCGAGCTGCAAACGGATGAGGGCATCTGGCAGCAGGCCCTCTCGAAACCAATCGCGACCCTCCTGGCGCAGGGCCATTACTCGCGCAGCGGTGAGTGGATCTTCGAGGCTGGCGATGGGCAGCAGGGCGATCACGATCTGGCTTGGCAGCGGCAACCGGGCCTGCTGCTCGAGCCACCAGCACCAGCGGCCACAAATCACCCCATTGCCCTCGGGCGCGGTGCTCTCGTGCCCTACGCGACTGCCGAATTCCGCTGCCAGCCCACTGGTAAGTCCCAATCGCAGGGCGTCGTCATCGATCAGCACGACCGTTAGCCCAGCTTGGCCAAGGATCAGGCGCCGGCTTTGCTCGAGCAGGTGCTGTCCGTAGTTCGGGCTATTCGGCAGCGGTTGGCGCAGCGGCGCAAATAGGGGCAGGGGGTCGGCAAGGGGTGCATCGCCGAGATTCAGGTCCACAACCGGCTGCAGCCCCAATTCACTTCCCGGCGCAAGTTGGCCCAGCAGCACCGCACCCCGCCCCTCCAGCAGACCGCGCAGCACCGCCAAGGGCTCGAGGGGGTGGCGGTGCAGTTGCCATTGCAGCAGTTGGGGATTCAGCTGGGCCCAGCTGGTCCAGCCGTCGCCCTTGGCGGCCAGCCAGTCGGGCCATGGCGCGGGTAGGGGGCTTAGCAGCTGCAGCAGATGGCGCAGGGGAGCTTCGTCGTCTGGGGCCAGGGCCACCAGCTGGTTGGGACGGCGGGGGGCGCTGAGCACCCGGCGATTGAGCCGTTGGTGCAGGTTCAGCAGGCTGGACTCGGCCGCGGGCTGGGCCCGCCGCAGTTGGTCCCAGTGCTGGGGTGTGACCACCACCTCCAGGGCTTGGCGCAGCAAGACGTCGAGCTGTTCAGCCTCCGGGATCACCAGTTGACGCTCCCCCAGCCACCCCTGTTGCCAGGCCGCGACCAGCTGCTGATGGCTAAGCAGCCAAACGCGGGCAGCTTCTGGTGCTTGGTCGCCCTCGAAGCAGGCCAGGGCCATGCTTGGTTCGGCCTTTGCCAGCCTGGGCAGCTCCACCTGCAGCAGCCGTTGACGTTGGTCCTCGCCCACCACTATGGCCAGGGGGCACTCGCTCAGGGCCAGGGGTACCAGCAGGCTGATCCACCAGCTGGGCTCGCTGCCTGGTGCTATTCGCACCAGGGTGTGGTCGCCGCGGCGCAGGCTGCGGGCCACCAAGCGGCTGAGGCTGAGGTGGTGGGGCCAGGGAGCACTGCCCTCCTGGCGCAACAGGGCTTTGAGTTGCTGATGGGCGCGGGCTTCGAGCATTCCCAGCCAGCCAACAGATCAAAAGCGTAGGAAGCTGGCGGCATGGCTCCTGCCCCCCGATGACTCCCGATTCCTTGCCCAGCCCCCAGGCTCGTGCTCGCAGCACCGCCAATCCGTGGCGGCAGGGGCCCGTGGGGATCGTGGGCTTGGGATTGATTGGTGGCTCCTTGGGCCTGGATTTGCAGCACCAAGGCGTGGAGGTGCGCGCTCTAGTGCACCGTGAGGCCACCGCCGAGCGAGCCCGGCAGCGGCTTCTGGCCACCGAGGTGGGCACCAACCCTGCGGTGCTGGCCGGCTGCAGCCTGGTGGTGTTGGCTCTGCCCCTAGACCGGCTGCTGGCGCCGCCGCAGGAGTTGCTGGCGGCGTTGCCACCCCAGGCGGTGATCACCGATGTGGGTTCGGTGAAGGCGCCGGTGCTGCAGCTCTGGCAGGGCCTGCATCCCCGTTTTGTCGCCAGTCATCCGATGGCTGGTACGGCTGAGGCGGGCGTGGAGGCGGGGCAGCAGGGGTTGTTTCGCGGGCGCCCTTGGGTGGCGACCCCCTCTGCCGCCACTGATCCGCAGGCGCTGGCGTTGGTTCAGGGCTTGGCCCAGGCTGTGGGGGCCCACTGGCTCAGTTGCGGCGCCGCTGAGCACGACCAAGCGGTGGCGCTGATCTCCCACCTGCCGGTGTTGGTGGGTGCCGCCCTGCTGCAGACGGCTGATCGGGCGGGCGCTGCGGGCGCTGGGGATCTAGCTGGCCTAGTGCGCGCCCTGGCTTCGAGCGGCTTTGCCGACACCAGCCGGGTGGGCGGCGGCAATCCGGAGTTGGGCACCCTGATGGCCCGCTGCAACCGCGAGGCGCTGCTAGTGGCGCTGGCGCTCTACCGGCAGCGGTTGGAAGCCCTCGAGCAGCAGGTGAGCCAGGGGGATTGGCAGGGCTTGCGGCAGGAGCTCGATCGCAGTCAGGAGTTGCGGCCGCAGTTTCTCTGATCCTCCTGACACGGTTAAGTGTTGAGGTCGCTGAGGTTCAGGGTTTGGCCCCGCTCTGCCAGCAGCTGCCTGCAGGCCATCAGGGCTGAGAGGCCCACGGCGGCGGTGCCCTCGCCGGGGTGGATCGAATCGCCGCACAGCCACAGGCCCGGCAGGGGGGTGCGGCTGGCCAGGCCGAAGGGCCCGAAGCGGCTGGGGTGCTGTCCCAGGCCGCCCACAAAGCCAAAGGGCCGCCCGGTCCAGCGCTCAAAACCCCGGGGTGTGGCCAGCTCAGCGTGGCGCCACTGTTCTGAGCTGATCCCCAGCAGCGACTCCAACCCCCGCTGCATGGCGGCCAGCGCTTCTGCCTTGGCTTGGTCGTAGGCGCTGGCTTCGAGGCCAAACCAGGGTTTCGCTGGTGTGAACACGCTGGCGATCACCGTGGCCAGGCCTGCCGGCGCCCGGCCGTCGCCCTCGTGGCTCACCGACACAAACAAGGTGCCCGGATCGGCCCAATCGAGTTGTAGGTGGGCGGGGCAGTTGGCAGGCAGCAGGGCTCGCTCCACTGCGCCATAGAACACCAACGCGCCGGAGGGATCGGGGAGCTGGGCCAGCCGTTGCCGGTAGCCCGCGGGCAGCTGCTCGCCCAGCAGATCGGGCAGGCTTTGCACCGGCAGCGCCAGCACCACATCGGCGGCCTGCCGTTCGAAGCGCTCGCCCCGTACCCGCCAGCCCGCCCCGCCTCCAGGCTCGTTGCTGCGCTCCAGGCCGCTCACCCGGTGACGCAGTCGCAGCTGGCCGCCGCCGGCAGCCAGGGCCTGCTCCAGCTGCTGGCTGAGCACTTGCATTGAACCCTGCAGGTGCCAGAGCCCAAGCGGTGCCTGGCCCATGGCCAGCACGGTGGCGCCATAGAGGGCGGCGGTGCGCTCTGCTGGCTCCTGGGAGTACAGGCGTAGCTGCAGATCCAGGAAGCGGCGCAGGCGTGGATCGCCGCCACAGCCGGTGAGCGTGAGCAGATCAGCCACGCTGGCGGCAGCGAGTAGGCCACTGGCCAGGTTGGCGGGCCTTAGGGCCGGCAGCAGCTGGCCCAGGTCCCAGAGGCTGCGCGGCGGCAGCACCGGATCGCGGCTTGCAAAAGCCCAGTTGGCACCATGCAGGGTGGCGCAGAGCTGCCAGAAGCGGCCGCTGCCGGGAAACTGCTGCTCCCGCTCGGCGTTCCAGCGAGCTGGATCGTGCCAGATCCGCACCGGCGGCCGGCCATCGGCCAGATCCACCACGCAGGCCGGATCCAGGGGGGTGGCCTGCGGTAGGGGCAGACCGAAGTGGGCCAGCAGGCGCTGGTGGCTGCCGCCCGGTTCCAGGCCTGCCACCTGGGTGGCGCCCACATCAAAGGTGTAGGGGCCGCGGCGGAAGGTGCCGGCGCAGCCGCCGCTCTGCTGGTGGGCTTCCAGCAGTTCCACCCTTAGTCCCTCCCGGGCCAGCAGGGCTGCGGCGGTGAGGCCGGCGATGCCGGCGCCCACCACCACCACATCGAGGCGCTTCTCCATGGCGCCATGCTGGCAACCAAGTGCGCGGGCGCGCGATGCAGGCCTGGGTAGAGCAGCAGCTCGGCTGCGCCGTGGTGGCCCAGGCGCCGCTGGGGGGTGGTTGTATCCACCAGGCCTGGCGGCTGGAGTTGGCTGATGGTCGCAGCGTGTTTGCCAAGACCAATGCGGCCGCCGCCCTGGCCATGTTTGAGGCGGAGCTAAACGGCCTGCAGCAGTTGGCCCACCATGCGCCCGCCGCTCTGGTGATTCCAGAGCCCCTGGCATGGGGAGTGGCCGGCGATTGCGCCGTGCTGTTGCTCAGCTGGTTGCAGTTGGCAGGCTCACCTGGCGCCGCAGCTGAAAGTGCTTGGTTTCAATGCGGCCAGGCCTTGGCCCAGCTGCACCGCAGCAGTGCCGGCTCGGCACCAGCCGAGGGCTACGGCGCTGCAGCAGACAACTTCATTGGATCAGCCCCCCAGCCCAACGGCTGGCGCTCCGATTGGGGGGTGTTTTTTGCGGAGTGCCGCTTGGCGCCCCAGCTGGCCTGGGCCGCTAGCCGGGGAGAGCCGCTGCGGGGAGCACGGGAGCTACTGGAGCTCGTGCCGCGATGGCTAAGCGGCCATCACTGTGAGCCGGCGCTGGTGCACGGGGATCTCTGGTGCGGCAATGCGGGCCTGCTGAGCAATGGCTGCAGCACAATTTTCGATCCCGCCTGTTTCTGGGGAGATCGGGAGGTGGATCTGGCGATGGCCCAGCTATTCGGCGGGTTTCCGAAGGCTTTTTTTAGCGGCTACAAAGACGGTTGGCCGCTGGAGCCAGGGGCCAAGGGTCGGGTCGCCCTCTACAACCTGTATCACCTTTTGAATCACGCCAACTTGTTTGGAGGCGGCTGGGGGGGCCAGGCTCAAACCAGCATTGATCAGCTGCTTCTTAATAGCTGCTGATTAGCCCAGATATTCCTTGCGGAGGTTTTGGACCTTGGCCACCACGGCACCACGCTTTTCGCTGGTGGTGAGGTTGTGCCAACTCCATTGGCCGACAACCACCAAGCCCAGCAGCTCCAGCAGGCCGGGAACCACGGGCAGCAGGTTGATTGCGTCGAGCACTCCTTTGATCAGGATCTGAGCGACGATCACAGCCAGAATTACGCCGCTGGCTTTGCCGATCCGGCCCATCTGGCTCCAGTCCACCTGGTCCAGGGTGCCGTTCACCTTGGCAAGTATGTCGCTGTAACGCTCACTGAAGCTGACTTCGGCGGCACCGGAGGTGGCGTCAGTCTCCACTTCAGTGGCAGTGCCCTGCTCAACCGCGTCGGTGGTGGTATCGCTCATGGACCGGTTGGAGGGCGAATGTTTGGAATGATTCATAAGGTATCGGCGTGTTCTCCCATGCGCCAGAGCAAATCAGGGCAGATCTGCACCTGCTCACCGTTTTGCGCCCCATCTTGGCCAGCGCCGAACCGGAGGAGGGTTGTGCCCTGCTGCTGGGCGAACGCTTGGACTTCGAGTGGCAACTGCGCTTGATCTGGCCGTGTTGCAACGTCTGGCCCCAGCCTCAGCAGCGCTGCCGTCGCTTTGCGATTGATCCAAGGGAGCAGCTGCAGGCGCAGAAGTGGGGCAGGGCGCAGGGGCTGGAGCTGCTGGGCTCGGCCCACAGCCACCCCACCAGTGGGGCCGCGCCTTCTGACACCGATCGCAGTCTCTGTGGGGTATCCACTTTGATGGTGATCCTCGGGGCCGAAAACCTTGGCGGGGAGTTGGTTGCCTGGTGGCTGCCGGAAGGTCCGGCCGCGCCCCTGCGCCTGCCATGGAGAATGGTGTCCTGATCCAAGAGGCCATGCTTCCTCCCGACACCAGCGGCGTCCAGCTCAGCCCCGATGAGGTGGCTCGCTTTGCCCGGCACCTGATCCTGCCAGAGGTGGGTATGGAGGGGCAAAAGCGGCTCAAGGCGGCTTCTGTTCTGTGCGTGGGCACCGGTGGGCTCGGCTCGCCCTTGCTCCTTTATCTAGCGGCTGCCGGCGTAGGCCGGCTCGGCATCGTCGATTTCGATGTGGTCGACCACTCCAACCTCCAGCGCCAGGTGATCCATGGCACCAGCTGGGTTGGCAAGCCCAAGATTGAATCGGCCAAGGCCCGCATCCTGGAGATCAATCCCCATTGCCAGGTGGATCTCTACGAGACCGCTCTCACCAGCGAAAACGCCCTGGAGATCATCTCCGGCTACGACCTGGTCTGCGACGGCACGGATAACTTCCCCACCCGCTACCTGGTGAACGACGCCTGCGTGCTGCTGGGCAAGCCAAATGTCTACGGCTCGATCTTCCGCTTTGAAGGTCAGGCAACGGTGTTCAACCTGGATGCAGCCAGCCCCAACTACCGGGACCTTTTCCCTGAGCCGCCGCCGCCGGGCATGGTGCCCTCCTGCGCCGAGGGCGGAGTGGTGGGGGTGCTACCCGGAATCATCGGTGTCATCCAGGCCACCGAGGCGGTGAAGATCATCACCGGCATCGGCACCACCCTCAGCGGCCGGCTGCTTCTGTTTGATGCCCTGGCGATGAAATTCAGGGAGCTCAAGCTGCGGCCCAATCCCGAGCGCCCAGTGATCGACAAACTCATTGATTATCAAGAGTTTTGCGGCGTTGGCGGCACCGCACCTGGCCAGGAAGAATCCGGAGCTGTGGAGAGCATCAGCGTGGGCGAGCTCAAAACGCTGCTCGATGGTGATACCAGTGGCCTGGTGCTGATCGACGTGCGCAACCCCCCCGAGGCTGAGATCGCCGTGATTACCGGCGCCGTTTTGATCCCTCTCGATCAGATCGAGAACGGCACGGCCGTGGAACGCATCCAGCAGCTGGCGACAGGCAAAAGCCTTTACGCCCACTGCAAGCTGGGCGGCCGCAGTGCCAAGGCCCTGATCGCCCTGAAACGCCACGGCATCGAGGGCATCAACGTGGCCGGAGGCATTGATGCCTGGAGCCAGGAAGTTGATCCGAGTGTGATGCGCTACTGAGGCCTCTTCTCAGTAGTCCAGCCTCAGTAGTCCAGCATCAGTAATCCACGCCGCGTTTGAGATCGACGCCGCGCTCGGCGTAATGCTTGTGGCACACCATCTCGGAGTGCACCGAAGCCAGGTCGAAATAGGCAGGCCGGTTTTTACAGCGGCCGGTGAGAATTACTTCCGTTTCAGCGGGTTTGCGCAGCAGGGTTTGCACTATTGGCTCCACCGGCAGCAGCTCCAGATCCACTGTCGGGTTGATCTCATCGAGGATCACCGTTTTGTAGAGGCCGCTAGAGATGGCGGCCCGGGCGATCTCCCAGGCCCGCTCAGCTTCCACGTAGTCGATCGGCTGCTGCTGGCCACGCCACACGATTGCATCGCGCCCGGAGCGCAGGTGATCCACCAGGTGGGGATAGCTCTCGCGCAGAGCGGCTATAGCGGCATCTTCGGTGTAGCCAGCGCCACCTTTGAGCCACTGCAGAATCAGCACCCGGTGGCTTTTGTCCTGGGAGATGCCCCGGCCGATGGCCTGCAGCCCCTTGCCCAGGGCGCTGGTGGATTTCCCCTTGCCTTCACCGGTGTAAATCTCGACGCCTTCCAGGCCGCCGGGGCCCTGGTGGGCGCGCATTTCCGAGTGCAGGTCAGCCAGTTGCACCAGCTGGCGGGGCGCACCGCGACCTGTGCAGATCACCTCCATGCCGTCGGGTTTGGCCGCCAGGGTGCGGGCCACATCTTCGACATCAAGCAGGCCCAGATCCAGCACCGGGTTGAGCTCGTCGAGCACCACCACGGAGTAGAGGTCGCTGGCGATGGCCCCTTTGGCGATGTCCCAGCCCCGCTGGGCCTCCTGCCGGTCGAAGCGGGTGGCTTCCTCGGCGCTGAAAAAGTCTCCCCTGCCGGTGCGCACCTGATCGATTAGATGGGGGAAGCCCTGTTGCAGGGCTTCGATGGCGGCGTCTTCGTCGTAGGCCCGGCCGGGTCCCTTGAGAAAGCGCAGTAGCAGCACCCGTGTGCGTTTTTGCTCGCAGATACCCAGGCCGATGGTGCGCAGAACTACCCCTAGTGCCGCCTGGCTTTTGCCCTTGCCATCGCCGTCGTAGACGTGCAGCTGGCCATGGGCGCGCTCATCGCTGCCGGCCGCCGTACGGATGCCGATACCTCGGCCCGTTCCCCGTTGCGGCGTCTGGGTGCTGCTCATGTGGCGATGTTACCGGCGTCATTGGGGTGGGGGTTGCCAAGATCTGGGCAGGAGTTTGGTGGCGATGTTGTTTTCCCTGTTGGAGCCGTTGCCGCCGCCGTTGGAGCTGGCGCTGGCTTCGTTGCGTCAGCAGTTGGCGTGCCTAGATCGGGTGGTGTTGGCCTATTCCGGTGGGGTAGATAGCGCCCTGGTGGCTGCCATCGCCGTAGAGCAACGCGGTGAGGCAGCTTTGGCGATTACGGGTGTGTCGCCGGCCCTAGCCCCCCACCTGCGGGCGGAGGCGGCGGAGCAGGCTCGTTGGCTACGGCTCGCCCACCGGGAGATCGCTACGGCGGAGCTGGCAGATCCTGCCTACGCCAGTAATCCTGAGCAGCGCTGCTACGCCTGCAAGCGGGAGCTGCACCGGCTGCTGGCGCCGATCGCGGCCGCGGCGGCAGGGGCGACCGTGCTCGATGGCGTCAATGCCGAGGACCTAGGCGATCATCGGCCCGGCATTCGGGCCGCAAAGGAATTCGGAGTGCGCTCACCCCTGGCCGAGGTGGGCCTCGACAAGGCTGGCGTACGCCAGCTTTCTCGGGCCCTGGGATTGCCCTGGTGGGACAAGCCGGCCCAGCCCTGTCTGGCCTCGCGCTTTCCCTACGGCGAACCGATCACGGCGGAGCGGCTGCAGCGGGTGGCTGCAGCGGAAGCCTGGTTGTTGGCAATGGGATGGCCCCAGGTGCGCGTGCGCTCCCAGGGCCAGACGGCTCGGATTGAACTGCCTCCCCTCCAATTGGATCGGGCCCTGGGTTTGTGGGCCAAGCCCGAAGCCAGGCAGGCGCTGGTGGCGGCCTTCCTGGAGATCGGTTTTAGCGCCGTGGGGCTGGATCTGGAGGGGCTGGTGAGCGGCAAACTCAACCGGGAACTGGGCTCAGCTAACCGGTGATTAGCCCCCCGAGATCAGAGGGTCACCGCGGCGGTGAACCCCTGAGCTTGCAAAGGATCACGCGGGCTATCAGCAATCGACGGCGGTGTCTCGCGGCGGAAGCTGATGAGCTTGTGGTCGTTGGCTGAAAGCTCGGCGGCGAGAACCGCACAGGCTTTTTCCGGCATCGTGTGATCACCGCAGGTGAACACATCAACCGCCGCGTAGCCCGATTCAGGCCAGGTGTGAATCGAGATATGGGATTCGGCCAGTAGGGCCAATCCCGTAACCCCTTGGGGTTCGAATCGGTGGGTGATCAGGTTGAGGAGGGTGGCACCGGCACGCTTCGCTGCTGCGGTGATGGTGTCCCTCAGGAAGGCTTCGTCGTCGAGCTTGGCGCTGTCGCAGCCATAAAGCTCAAGGATGCAGTGTTTTCCGACCGTTTCGGAAATCTGGTGAGGCAGGGGAGAGGCTGCGGTGGTAGCAGCAGGGGCCTCGGTCCATCCCGGGTTCGGGTGGAGGCAGGGCAGGGTCTGGGTCATCGAATCCGACCAAACAAGCTTCCAACCATACGCTGTCAGCCAGGTAGCTGCGCCTAGCTGGCCAGGTCAGTTGGCATCTTCGGATCGAGCTGGCCGGCGCGCATCCGCACCACCTGGCTCTCGGCCTGCCAGCCCCCACTGAAGGCTCCTAGGTGGGTGGCACTCACCAGGCACTGGTGACCTTCGCCCACCGCCTCGAGCAGCAATTGTTGCCGCTCCGGATCTAGCTCGGCGAGCACGTCGTCGAGGAGCAGCAGGGGTGGCTCCCCCAGGACGGAGCCCACAAGCTCGAGCTCAGCCAGCTTGAGGGCCAGTACCAATGTGCGCTGCTGGCCAGCTGAGCCGTAGCGGCGGGCCGGTTGGCCGGCCAGGGCGAGCTCTAGTTCGTCCCGGTGGGGCCCCACCGTGCATTGGCCTAGCCGCAGTTCCTCCTGGCGTTGAAGCTGTAGCTGCTCAAGCAGGGATTGACGCCAAGGCTCCTCAGCCTCCTCGCCCGCCAAGACGGTGCCACTTTGGTAATTCAGTTGCAGGATCTCCCGGCCGCCGCTGAGCCGCTCCTGCCAGGCTGCGGCCAGGGGCTCGAGGCGCCGGATCGCCCGGAAGCGACGCCGGTGTAAGCGGGTGCCGATCACGGCCATTTGCAGATCAAAGGTGTCGAGCAGGGCCAGCAAGCTGGTTCCCCCCAGGCCGCGTCGCAGCAATTGGCTGCGCTGGCGTAGCAGCCGCCCGTAGCGACTCAGCAGGTCGCTGTATAGAGGTTCGAGCTGTAGCACCACCCGGTCGAGCCATTGACGCCGGCCGGCTGGCTCGCCCCGCACCAGCTCGAGGTCGAGGGCGCTGAAGCCCACGCAGCGCAGCGAACCCAGCAGGTCGAGCTGGCGCTCCAGCTGCTTGCCGTTGCGCTGGGCCTGCCTGCCAGCACTTCGGCGCAGCTCCAGCTGCAGCTGGTCCCCGCTGCTGGTGAGGGCGCGCACCTGGCCGCTGGCCTCGCCGTGCTGGATCAAATCACGATCGCTACTGGTGCGGTGGGAGCGCAGGCAGCCAAGTAATTCCACCGCTTCCAGCAGGTTGGATTTGCCCTCGCCATTGGCCCCGACCACCAGCAGCCGGGGAGCCTCCAGGCTCAGCTCCAGCCGACTGATATTGCGGAAACGCAGCAGCTCCAGGCGATGCAGCCGGATGGGTCTGATGCGGTGAGCGGCTAAGGTAGGCCAGGCGGGGTGCCTTTAAGGGCATGTAGCTCAGTTGGATAGAGCATCAGATTCCGGTTCTGAGGGTCGGGGGTTCGAGTCCCTCCATGCTCGTCACCCCAGCGCTCCCCGCCCCAACTCTCCCCACCGCCGAGGCAGTCAAGGCCCAGGCGGCGTTGGGGGGGTTCGCTTTGGGATCGTGGTCTGCTGGCCAAGCCCCAGCTTGAGATCAACTCTCCAGCTTGAGCCCCATGGCGCGGATGCCACCCGGATCCACTGCAAACCCGTAGCGCTCCAGGGCAGCAAGGGCCTGGGGCGGTGCTGAAAGAGAGATGCTGCACCCCGCCAGCTCCCGGCGCAGCCGGCCCAGGGCGGCATGGACGAGCACCGCCAGGATCTCTGCTTCAGCTGGATCGGCAGGATCGGCGCAAAGGTCCCAGAGGTTGGCATTGAGGGCGAGGTCGCTGGTAGCCCTGACAAAACCCACCAGTCGGCCATCGGGGCCCGCCACGCCCAAGTGCCAGACGCTCAGCTCCAGCACCCGCTGCCAGCGCTCGGGCTGCCGGGGCTGATCACCCGCTGCCAGCAGCAGCCGGTTGAGCGCCTCGGCACTGGGCAGCAGGCCATCGGCCAATAGGTGATAGCCCTCCCTCAGTCGTGGGGCTTGGGGCTGGCTGCGGAACGGGATCAAGAGGGAGTCCAGAGCTGGGTTTAGCCGGTGTTGCGCATGCCGGCTGCGATGCCGTTGATGGTGAGCAGGGCACCCCGCAGCAGTTCACTGCGGCTGTAGGTGCGCCCATCGTCGCTGCTGCTGGCGCTCGTTTCACTCATCGGTGGTTGGCGGTTTTGGTCGCGTAGGCGTCTGAGCAGGGCTACCTGCAGGAAGCCGAGCGGAATGATCGTGCGGTTGCGTAGATCCACCGAGAGCTGCAAGGCAGGATCGCCATCCAGCAATCGGCTGTGGCCGGTGATCGCCAGCACCAGATCGCGGGTAAGGCCAAATTCGGCAGCGATCGACTGGAAGATTGCTTCAAAGGCCTCGCGGTTTTCGCTGCGGCCCAGGGCCTGGACGTAGTGGTGGGCCAGGTCGAGATCCACCTTGGAGAGGGTCATCTCCACCTTAGAAATCAGCATGCGGAAGAACGGCCAGCGCTGGTAGAGCAGGCGCAGTAGCTCCAGCTGGCCGGGATCCTGGTCGAGCTCCTCCTGCAGGGCAGCTCCCACCCCAAACCAGCTTGGCAACAGGAAGCGGCTCTGGGTCCAGCCGAACACCCAGGGGATGGCCCGCAGGCTTGAAAGGTCCTTGGCGCCACTCTTGCGGCGGGCCGGGCGGCTGGAGATCTGCAGCTTGCTGATCTCTTCGATCGGGGTCACCTGCTGGAAGAAGGCCACCAGGTCGGGGTTGTCGTGCACCAGGGCCCGGTAGTGGTCGCGGGAGCGGGCCGCCAGCCGGCCCATCAGCTCGTTCCAGCTGGGGGTTTCGTCAACGGGGCTGCTGACCAGGCTGTTCTGCAGCACGGCGGTGGTGACCGTTTCCAAGTTGTAGAGCGCTAGCTCCGGCAGGGAGTATTTGGAGGCCAGCACCTCCCCCTGCTCGGTGATCTTGATGCGGCCGCTGAGGGTGCCGCTGGGCTGGGCCAGGATCGCCTGATAGGCGGGACCACCGCCGCGGCCCACCGAGCCGCCCCGGCCGTGGAAGATGCGCAGGGCGATGCCGTGTTCGATGGCCAGACGCTGCAGGGCAATCTGGGCCTTGTGGATTTCCCAGTTGCTGGAGAGAAAGCCGGAGTCCTTGTTGCTGTCGGAGTAGCCCAGCATCACTTCCTGGAGCGGCTGGCCACCATCACTGCCCAGCAGGGCTAGGTAGAAGGGATGGCGGAACAGGGTGCCCATCACCGCTGGCGCCCCCTGGAGGTCCTCCACCGTTTCAAACAGCGGCACCACCAGTAGGCCGGCGCGCTGGGCAATTGGGTCTACCAGCCCGGCCTCTTTGGCCAGCAGCAGCACCTCCAGCAAATCGGACACCGTGTGACTCATGGAGATCACGTAGGTGCGGCAGATGCGCGATCCGAATTCCTGCTGCAGCCGCTGCAGCATCCGGAACACGGCAAAGGTTTCGGCTGTGGCGGCGCTCCATTTGGCGGTGGGCGGCAGCAGGGGGCGGCGGGTTTGGATTTCGCTGAGCAGCCACTCGACCCGCTGGGCCTCATCCATCTCGCCGTAGGGCACGGCTAGCTGTAGGTAGCGGCTCAGTTCGTCGAGGGCATCGCTGTGGCGGGTGCTCTCCTGGCGGATGTCCAGGCTGGCTAGGCAGAAGGCGAAGATCTGGGCCTGGCTGATCAGGTGCTGCAGCGATTCGCAGCTAAGGCCAGTGCGCTCGAGGCTGTCTTGGATCAGCTCCAGGTCGTAGCGGAATTCATCAACCGTGCTGTAGTGCAACTCCTGGGTGGGAGCGGGGGCCAGGCTGCCCCCCATCGGCGGTGGTGGAGCGCTGCCATCGCAGGGAGACTCCCAGCCGGCATCGGCTAGTTGCTGGTTGCGTTGGTGGGTGAGCCGCAGCCGCTCCATGGTGTAACTGAGCTTGAGCCTGTAGGGCTCGAGGCGGTAGCGGGCAGCCCGCTCCTCGTAGATCTCGGGGAAGCGCAGCCGGTCCATTTCCAGCGATTCCAGCAGGGCCGGGCTCACCTGGCTCCACTGCATCGAGATGCTGAGCTGGTCACTGAGCTCAGTCACTGCCTTGAGATAGCGCTCCAGCATCAGCTGGCGTTGATAGCAGGCGGTGCGCCAGGTGATGTCCGGTGTCACCGAAGGGTTGCCGTCCCGGTCTGAGCCCACCCAGGAGCCGAAGGTGCAGAACGAATCCCGTGGCGGTTCCACGTCTGGATAGCTCAGCTTCAGGGCGGCGCGAATGCGATCGCGCAGCTGGGGCATGGCGTCGAAGAGCACCTGCTGGAAGTAGTGCAGGGCGTAGTCGACCTCGTCGAGCACCGTCGGCTTGAACTGGTGCAGCTCGTCGGTGCGCCACCAGAGCCGGATCTCCTCCTCCAGCTGGAGTCGCAGGCCTTGGCGCTCAAGGCCATTGAGGCCGCTGCCCTGCTCTAGTTTCTGGATCAAGGTGGCCACACGCCGCTGCTTGTGCCGCACCGTGTGGCGCACAATTTCGGTGGGGTGGGCGGTGAACACCAGCCGCAGATCAAGGGTGCGCAGCAACTTCTCCAGCTGGGCTGGGGGCACATTCAGGCTGCGCAGGCGGGCGAACAGCTGGCGAAAGGTGGCTGGGTCTGTTTGGTTGGCCAGGGCCGGCAGGAAGGGATCGCTGGGGCCGTTTTCCTGGTTTTTGAGGCTGTTGAGGTAGCTGTCCTCCTCGATGTGTTGCTCGAGGATGTTGACCAGCTGGAAATAAAGCGAAAAGGCCCGGGCCGCGGCGATTGCCTCGGCTAGATCCATCTCGCGGATTAGCTGCACGATCGCCTCAGCGACATCAGCCTCGTTTGGATCACTCAGCTGCTTCAGGCGCAGCAGCCGCTCGGCCTGCTCGGGGGGGCACTCGCTGCGCAGCACCGTCTCCCAGAGATCCTCGACCAATTCGAGACGCTCGCCCAGCAGCCGGGTGACCCGCTGGGAAGCCGGTATGGCCTCGATGGCTGTAGCGGGAGTGGGCATGGACTGCCGCATGGGAGCTGAATTGGCGGCGGAGTGATCTTCGATCATCCCAAAGGGCCAGGCATCCCGTCTGTGGCGATTGCCTCAAGTAGCTCCGCCTCCTGGCTTGCCATCGCCTCGACGGTCTGGTTGAGCAAGGTCGGAATCGACAGGCCAGCCTGGTGTCCGGCCAGCCAGCCCATGGCCTGGTTGCCCTGGTCAAGGACGCCCTGCAGGGGGGCCAGCACGCGGCTCAGCCCCAGCTCTTCGGCAAGTGGAGCCAGATCGGCCAGCTCCTGAGCCAGCCAGTCTCGAACCAGGATCGGGCCCCCATTGCGCCAGTGCATCACGGTGGCATCCAGGCTGGAGCGGGCTGTGGCCCGGTCGTTGGCATCGGCGAGGCTGGCTAGCTGGGATGGGCTCAGGCTGCTGGCGTGGAGGGGGTCGTAGCGCTCCGGTTCTCGCAGCAACTGCTGCAGGCGCAGCTCGGCGAAGGCCGTAATCGCCAAAAGCACGAGTGGATCGGTAACCAGATCGCAGATGCGAATCTCTAGGCGGTTGAGGTCGTGGGGCCGGTTGTCGCCATTGGGCCGTACCGATGTCCAGAGATGGCGCACGTTTTGCATGGTGCCCAAGGCCAGTTGCTCGCCCATCCAGCTGATGTAGTGCTGGTGATCCAGGAATAGGGGCACCTCCGCTGGCGTCAGGGGAAACTGCAGCCAGCGTTGGGAATGGGCAGCGGTTACAAGCCCGTCCAGAAAGGGCGAGCTGGCGCTGAGGGCCAGGAGCAGGGACGCTTCGCAGCGCATCAGGCGCAGGCCTGCAAACAGGCTGGTCATGGGCTCGAGGCCGTGGTCTGCGGTGAGCCCCAGATTGATGTGCACACTGGCTGTAACCACCTTGGTGCCGTAGGTGGCCTCGATGTAGCCGTGATATGGATTGGCCGGATCTGAGCGCTCAAAACGCTGGCTGTCCCCCAGGCTCAGGGTGCTGCCGGGCAGCAGGGTGAGATTGCGGCTGGCGAGCCAGCGGCGCAGCCGCTGGCGGGGCTCGAGCAGCAGTTGCAGTTGCCGGGCGTAGTCGGCATCTGGTGGAGTGATGTATTCGAGGTTGCGGCAATCGGGCTCGGTTACGAACCCATCGAGGGCGGCCGCAGCTTCGGCGCTGCAGCCCACCACCGTGCCATCGGCACGGCCGGTGTAGAGCTCCACCTCAAAACCCTTAAGCAGCAGAGGGGCGCTCATGACTGGGCCGGCAGCAGACAGGCCAGGGCTTTGAGCATGCCGCGGGCTTTATTCAAGGTTTCCTGGTATTCGAGTTCGGGCTTGGAGTCGGCCACTACTCCAGCGCCGGCTTGCACCTGCACGCGCCAGCCCCCTTCGGGGTGGGGGAGCACCACCATCGTGCGGATGGTGATGGCGGTGTTGAGTGCGCCGGCCAGGTCGACCCCGCCGTACACCCCGGAGTATGGGCCTCGGGCGTCGGGCTCCAGGGCGTGGATCAGCTGCATAGCCCGAATCTTGGGAGCGCCACTGACCGTACCGGCGGGGAAGGAGGCCATCAGCAGGTCCCACACCGTTTGGCCCTCGGCCAGCAGGCCCTCCACCTGGCTCACGATGTGCATCACGTGGGAGTAGCGCTCAATCACCATCAGCTCGCTGACCTTGACGGTGCCCGGCTGGCAGACGCGGCCCAGGTCGTTGCGGCCCAGATCCACCAGCATCACGTGCTCGGCCCGCTCCTTGGGATCGGCCAGCAGCTCCGCCTCCAGGGCCAGGTCTTCAGCCTCATCGGCGCCCCGGGGGCGCGTGCCTGCGATTGGCCGCAAGGAAGCCTTAATTCCCCCTGCGGCCGTGGGCTCTGCCTTCACCATCACCTCCGGACTGGAGCCGATCAGATACCAGCCGCCGAAGTTGAAAAACGCCATGTAGGGCGAAGGATTCACCATCCGCAGGCTGCGGTAAAGCTCGAAGGGATCGCGATCAATGCGGGTTTCCAGCCGCTGGCTGAGCACCAGCTGGAACACGTCGCCAGCTTCGATGTGACCTTCTCCGCGGCTCACGGCTGCCTCGAAAGCCTCCTGCCCGACGTTGCTGGTGGTCCGCAAATTGGCAGCGATGTCAGCGGCAGTGGCGTCGTGCCAGCGAAGGGGTGTGCCGGCACCGGGCAGGGGGCCGTGCATGCGCTCCTCCAGGGCCATGATCCGGGCTGCGGCCGCGGCGTAGGCAGCCTGCGGATCCTGGCCGCCACTTAAATCGGCGTAGGCCACCGCGGTGATCTGGCGCTTCACCTGGTCGAACACCAGCAGGCTGTCGGCCAGCATCCAGCAGCCATCAGGCGGTGCACCCTCGGCGGCCGGATGCACCGGCACGCTGGGTTCGATCCAGCGGATCAGCTCGTAGCCCCAGAAGCCAAATAGCTGGCCCACCGGTGGCAGACCGGGGATCGGCGGGCTGGATAGGGGCTCTAGGCACTGGCGCAGTAGGTCGAAGGGATTGCCCTGCAGCCGCTCCTCGGAGCCGGTGCGCCACTGGCGCACACTTTGGTCGCCCCGGCTGGTGAGGGTCCAGAGCGGGTCAGACACCACAAAGCTCCAGCGACCGATGCGCTCACCACCCTCCACCGACTCCAGCAGCACGCCATGACTACTGGCCGCTCCGGCCTTCAGCCAGGCGGTGAGCGGGGTTTCCAGATCAGCAGGCCAGCGCTTCCAGAGGGGGATGAAGTTGTGGCCAGCCGCGACTGCCTCGAGAAAAGCCTCTTGGGCTAAGCCATCGCGATCGGGGCTGGGCATCGGACAAGCGGGCAGGCAAAAAAAACGGGGCGCCTGGCCCCGCCTTTATAGGGGTTGGTCAACGCAGCTCAAGCGTCGAAGGTGTTCTTGCCGGTGAACTTGAGATTGGCGGGGTTCTGGTTGGCGCCGATGCGGCGGGGGTTGTGACCAACCATGGGGCGTCCCTCGTTGACCTTCTCGGGGAAAACGCCGTCCTTGGGGTGCAGGAACTCGGTGTCACCGCCAGGGAAGATGCGGTAGATCTTGTAGTCCTCAATCCGGGGCTTGAACTTGGTGCGCAGCTGGGTGCCTAGGGCGAGGCACTGCTCCTTGCGGGCGAAGTACATCAGATTTTCGCCCGCATTCATGTGGGCGGCGCCACCGGTGGGCAGCTCGAAGACTTGCTCCTTCGGGCTGCTCCAGGTGATGGCGTATTTCTCCTCAGTTTCAGCAGAGTTCAGCAGGCCGCCGGTGCTGCCGATGTACTTCGGGAGTTGACCGCTGAGCACCGTCGCTGCCATGGCTTTGGAACGTTTCAGCCGGAAACTAGCACCGTGTTTTTGACCGGATCGGGGCTTCTGCCGCACTCTTCACACCCGTCAACAAACCGGCCCTTCAGCAAACCGGGAAAAACACGGTCAAGCCGCTGCCGTTGCGCTCGGTGAGGCGGCCGCCGAGGCGATGGAACAGCCGCTGGGTGGCTTGACGGCTCAGCTGCAGGCTGCCGGTGGTGGGGTTCCAGCTCAGCACTGGCCCCACCAGCTCCCGCTGCTCGCCGTTCCCCATCCCATCGTTCTCGCTGGGGTCGTGGCCCTCGCTGTTGAGCTGCAGCTTCAGCCTGCTGCCGGCCGGCAGCAGGCTCACGGTCACGCGGCTGCCGCTGGGCAGGCCGCGGCTGAAGCGGTCGATCAGTCCGCCCAGCATGGTTTCGAGCCGGGCCGGATCGCTCAGCACCGGCGACAAGCCAGCGGCTACCGCCAGCTCCAGTTCCAGGCCGCGGCGCGCCAGTTGCCGCTGCCACAGCTCTTGCTGCTGGTGCAGCACCGCGCTGAGGTCGGTGCGGGCCAGGTCGTGGCTTTCAAGGGGCTGTTCGCAGCCTGGTTGGCGTTGCAGCTCGGCCGCCAGGAAGATCAGGCCGAAGCGATCGATTTGCTCACTGCATTCGCCGTCGATCTGCTCGAGGCGCTGGCGCACTACCGGCGGCAGGTCGCTGCGCCGCAGCAAGGAGCGGATCAGGGTGCGGATCGTGGCCAACGGTGTGCGGACCTCGTGGGTTAGGGCCTCGAGCAGGGCTAGTTCGCTGCTCACCGCTCGGGGGGTGTCGCCGGCCTGGCGCTCCTGGGCCTGGGCTGGGCGAACGCTGCCGCCATGCACCAGGGGCTGCAGGGTGAGGCTGGGGGCCATGGCGGCTAGCCGTTCCCCCAGCCGCGGCCAGAAGCGCAAGCCCAGTTGGTCGTCGCTGCGCAGGGGCCCCAGTCGCTCTAGGGCGCTGCGCAGGTCTGCCGAGGCTGCGGGATCCTGGCTCAGTAGGCGGCCATGAATAAGGCCCAGGGCCTCGGACAGGGCCTCTGGGTCAAAGCGCACAATCAGGCGCCGGGCTTCAGCCGGGCCATCGAGGCAAAGGGCTACCTGTAGCTGGGGGGTTATCACCAGCAGGAGGGGGTCGGTGCCGTCCTCCTCCGCCAGGGCTAGGCGCTGAAAGCTGCCGCATGGAGCTGGGTTGCCGGCTCCTGGCAGCAGGGGAGCCGGGCTGGGCAGCAGGCCATCTAAGTCGCTTGGGGCCCACACCCAGCCCTGCAGCTGCTGCAGTAAGGCTGGTTCATAAAGGGCGGGCAGTGGCGCGGCCAGCCATAGCCCCTGGAGGGGTTGCTGGGGCAGAAGGAAATCCTCCTGCAGGGTGGCCAGGGCTGCCCACCACTGCCGCCGCGCGCAGTCCTCGTTGCCAACTCCGCTTGGCACCCCTTCAGCCAAACAACGTCGCAGGTCGGCCAGGCTCACCAGCGACCCTGGGCCGTGCGGCCCCGGCGGGCGGCTGAGGCGCACAGCCCAAGGGAGATGAAGTTCACCAACATGGCGGATCTTCCATAACTCAGCCAGGGCAAGGGGATGCCGGTGATTGGACCGAGTCCAATGGTCATGTTGATGTTCACCACCACCTGGAACATCAGCATCGCCCCAATTCCCACCACCACCAGGGCCTCGTAGTCGCTGCGGGCCCGTCCAGCGATCTGCAGCAGGCGCCCCATCAGCAGGGCGAAGCCGGCCACCACCAGCACCGAGCCGAGAAAACCGGTTTCCTCCCCAAGGGCGCTGAAGATGAAATCGGTGTGTTGCTCTGGGATAAACCGCAGCTTGGTGAAGGATCCTTGCATCAAGCCGGTGCCCCAGATCTGCCCCGAGCCGATGCCCACGGTGCTCTGCAGCAGGTGGTAGCCGCCGCCGAGGGGATCCTGGGCGGGATCAAGAAACAGGGTGAGCCTGGCTCGCTGGTGGGGGCGCAGGCCGTGCTCCCAGAGCCAGGGGGTGGCGATTGCGAAGATCCCCTGCACGGCGAGGCTGATCGCCAGGGCCACCCGCTTCCAGGGCAGGCTCTTCCAGGCCAGCCAGCCCATCAGGGGCACCCAGCCCAGCAGCAGCCAGGGCAGGGTGCCTGCCACGATCGCCGCCACAAGAGGGGAGAGCAGCAGCACCACCCAGGCCCCAGGCATCCCAGCCCAAAACAGCATCACCAGCAGTACGGCCCCAAACACAAGCGAGCTGCCTAGGTCGGGTTGCACAAAAACCAGTAGCCAGGGCAGGGCGATCAGGCCTACTGGACGGATCAGGTCAACAGGACGATCGACCGGGTGTCTGGCTAGTACCCCGGCGAGCAGCAAAATGGCGCCCACCTTGGCGAATTCCGAGGGCTGCACGTAAAAGCCGCCAATGTTGATCCAGCTCTGGGCCCCTAGGGCGCTGGTGCCGACAACTCGTACGGCCACCAGGCTGGCGACCATGGCGATATAGATCGGCCACTTAAATGGGATCAGCCGATCCAATGGCATTCGCGCCAGCAGTAGGGCCACCACCATGCCCACCGCCGCCGTTACCCAGTGCTGGTACCAGTCGGCGTAATTCGCCTGGCGCTGGGTGCTGGCAATCAGGATCCCGGCGATCGCCACCATTGCCAGCGGTACCCCCCAGAGGATCAGATCCACGTCGGCCAGAGGGTTGCGCCGGCTGGTGCGGCCACTAAAAAATCGCGGATTTCGCCGCCCCAACTGGCTCAGCATGGGTTTCAGGCTGGCGCCAGATGGGCGGCGCTGAGCTGGCGGGCCAAAGCCAAAAAGCCCCGGGCGCTGATCGATTCGGGATGGCTGAGCACTACCGGCCGTCCGGCATCCCCCCCTTCCCGCACGGGCATCTCCAGAGGAAGTTCGGCCAGTAGGGGCACCCCGGCCTCTTCAGCCAGGCGGGCGCCGCCGCCGCTGCCGAATAGGGCATAACGCTTATCTGGAGCGTCAGGGGGGATGAAGACGCTCATGTTTTCCACCACACCCAGCACGTCCACCCCCATCTGCAGAAACATCGCCAGGCCCCGGCGGGCATCAGCTAGGGAAACCAGCTGGGGAGTGGTGACGATGATCGCCCCGGCCATCGGCACAGCCTGGGCGATGGTGAGCTGGGCATCACCGGTGCCAGGAGGCAGGTCGACGATCAGCACATCCCGTTCGCCCCAGTCGACTTGGTAGAGAAACTGGCGAATGATGCCGTTGAGCATCGGCCCCCGCCAGATCACGGGCTGGTTTTCCTGGATCAGCAGGCCCATCGACACCATGGCGATGCCACAGGTTTCGATCGGTTTCATCACTTGCTGGGCGCCTTCGCCGCTCACTTCAGGCGTGCGATCAGCCACTCCCAGCATGGTGGGGGCATTTGGCCCGTAGATGTCTGCATCGAGCAAGCCCACCTTCAGGCCTGAAGCCGCCAGGGCACAGGCCAGGTTCACGGCAACTGTGCTCTTGCCCACTCCGCCCTTGCCACTGCTGACGGCGATGACCTGGCGCACCCCAGGGATGGGCTGGCGCTCTGGCAGTTGACCGCGTTCTGGCACGTGACCACGTTCTGGCACGTGACCATGGCCAGCGGCGCCGATTGGAGCACCGCTGCTGGGCTGGTCCAACTCAATTTGAACGTCGTTGATTCCTGCAAGGGCGAGCAGGGCCGCCTTGGCCTCGGTGGCGATGCGATCCCGCTGGCTCTGGGCAAAGCCAGGTAGGGCAAGCCGAAATACGGCCCGATCATCCACCAGTCGCGTCTGCTGGATCCAGCCCAGCTCGATCAGGCTGCGTCCGCTGCCGGCATCCTGAACGGCGTTGAGGGCGGCCTGAGCCTGCTCCACAGATGCCATCGGAAATCCAATCAGAGACTGCGATCCTAGGGGCCTTGCCGCTGCCTTTGACCGTCAGCATGGCCGTGACAGACCCTCTCGATTACTTGTCTGGGGGCAGGCTGGGCTGAAATGGTTAGACCTTTCCAGCGTCCATGTGGCGCAGCGTCGATGCCTAAGGCCCTGCTGGAAGCTCCACCGGCCGACTCCCGCTCCAGGGCTAAGGCCCTGCTGATGGGCTTGCAGGACTCCATTTGCGCCGGCTTAGAAGAATTTGATGCCGAAGGTTGCTTCGCCGAGGAGAGCTGGGAGCGTCCGGAGGGAGGCGGCGGTCGCTCCCGGGTGATGAAGGGCGGCCGCGTCTTTGAGCAGGGCGGCGTCAACTTCTCAGAGGTAGAGGGCTCCGAGCTGCCTCCCTCGATCCTCAGCCAGCGGCCGGAAGCCAAGGGTCACCGCTGGTTTGCCACAGGCACCTCGATGGTGCTGCACCCCCGCAACCCGTATATCCCCACCGTTCATCTCAATTACCGCTACTTCGAAGCGGGCCCGGTGTGGTGGTTTGGCGGCGGCGCCGATCTCACTCCCTATTACCCGTTCCTGCAAGACGCCCAGCATTTCCACCGCACGCTCAAAGGAGCCTGCGACAGCGTTAATCCCGCTTTTTATCAGGTGTTCAAGCCTTGGTGCGACGAGTACTTCTTCCTCAAGCATCGGGACGAGACCCGCGGTGTGGGCGGCATCTTTTACGACTACCAGGATCCCGGCGGTGTGCTTTACAAGGGCCAGGACCCCAATGGGCCTGCCGCGGCTGTAAGCGACCGTTTAGCCCCGGTGCCGCAGAGTTGGGAGCAGTTGTTTGCCCTGGCCAGTGCCTGCGGCAACGCCTTCCTGCCCAGCTACTTGCCGATCGCTGAGAAGCGACAGCACACCCCCTATGGCGAGCGGGAGCGCCAGTTTCAGCTCTACAGGCGGGGCCGCTATGTGGAGTTCAATTTGGTGTTTGACCGGGGCACGATTTTCGGCTTGCAGACCAACGGACGTACCGAGTCGATCCTGATGTCTCTGCCGCCCTTGGTGCGCTGGGAATACGGCTATCAGCCGGAGGCTGGCAGTCGCGAGGCCCTGCTCACAGACCTGTTCACTCGTCCCCAGGATTGGCTGGAGGACGGCTCGCTTGCGGACCGCTGCGCCCCCCATCAGGCGGTGAATTAGGTGCTGGGTTGATGGTCGCTGGTTTGGTGGCGGCCAGGCCAGGAATTGGTGGGGCTGGTTGCAAGCCCTGCTCCAGACCCCGTTGCAAAGCTGTAACCACCCGCTCAGCGATCGCTTGGATAGCGCCATTGCGGCTGCGGGGATCTCGCAGCGATGCTTCTAGCTGGCCCTCAAGTTTGCCGATCTCGAGAATGGCGATGCCCCGCTTGGGGGCGCCTAGGCCGTCCCGGAAGAGCAGGGGATAGGGGCCAAAGGCCAGCGCCAGGCTTTCGTCTAGGCGGGTTGGGGGGCGATGTAGGGGTGGAATCAGGCCCGAACCGACACCATCTGGACCGTAGGCGTCGTAGTGGATTTCCAGGGCATATCCACCGGCTTGGGCATGGGCTTTGCCCACGCTCCAGTTGGTGCGTGGATCGTCGCCATCAGCAATGCTGCGCAGCGGTGGGTCGTAGAAGCGGATGGCCAGACCCCGCTGCTGGCCAAGGTTCACCACCGCCTGGGCGGTGAGCAAGTTCCAATAGAGCTCGTCGCGCATGCCCGGCTGCATCGGCGCGGCTCCGCCGAGATCGACGGCCTCTCCCCCCGTTCCGGCCCCGCCAATCCCCTGGGAATCGGCATGACCCGCTAGCACCAGGATTTCGGTGCTGCTGGGCAGCTCAGCCAGGCCTCGCCAGTTTCTGCTCAGACGGCTGCGCGGCCCTGTGAGCGGATCAAAGTTGGCCAGCGGCGGCGCTTGGGCTGCAGCGCCCCCAGCTATGGCAAGCACTCCGGTCAAGACGAAAGCCAGGGGACGGAATCGCTGCATTACTGGCAGGCAAGGGTCAGATGGGGGAGCTGAGCAGCTTGCCGTCGCTGAATAGGCCCAGCTTGGGACCCATCTCCAATTCGAGCGCAATTAGCTCATCGCGGTGGGCCCGCAGCCGCAAGGCGCTGCCCGTGGCACTGTCATGGCTGATCAGGCGCAGCTCCAGGGTTTCGGCCCGCATCGCCCGATTGCGATAAATCAGCCCAGCCGCCGGCCCCAGTAAGGCCAGCAGCAGGGGCCACCAGCCCAGCTGGGGCAGCAGCTGGCGCAGCACCAGCCCAAGGCAAGCGGCCCCCACCGCTCCCAGCACCGAGAGCAGCACCGCCAACCAGGGACTGGCCGCCACCTCGGCGCGGAAGCAGAGGTGGCGGCGCTCGGGGTCAGTGGATTCGGCGCGCCAACCGCGTTGCAGCAGCCATTCGCTCAGCTGGCTCAACACCTCCAGAGGCGGCCGCGACGAGCGCACCTCGACTGTGGTGGTGCGGTCTTTGCTGGCGGCGCGCAAGAAAAAAACCAGGCCTACGGCTAGTAGCAGGGTGAGCAGCAGGGTGGAGCTGAGGTTGGCCATCCATCCCATTGTGAAGCTGCCCCTTGGGGGCATGGCTTGTCAGCATGGCAAGGCATTCGCCCTTTCCGTGTGACCGCTTCGTCTGCCCCCAGCAACCTGCCGGCTCCCGCCCGCTTCGCCGTGTTTGACGGTGATCTTGATGCCGAGTGGGCGGCCCTCTACGCCGGGGCTAGGGCGCTGGCGGTGGACACCGAGGCGATGGGTCTGATTCATGGCCGCGACCGGCTCTGCCTGGTACAGATCTGCGACGACCACGACAACGTTTGCTGCATCCGTCTACATCGCGGCCAGAGCTCGGCACCCCGGCTTCAGGTCTTGATGGAAAACCCGGCGATTGAAAAAGTTTTCCACTTCGCCCGCTTTGACGTGGCGGCCCTGGCTGAAAACTTGGCAATTGCGGTCGATCCGATCTTTTGCACCAAGGTGGCCAGCCGGCTGGGCCGCACCTACAGCCCCCGCCACGGCCTCAAGGAAGTGGTGCAGGAGCTGGTGGGCATTGAGCTCGACAAGCAGGCCCAGAGTTCCGATTGGGGCCGGGTGGAAGATCTCTCTGAGGTCCAGCTGGCCTACGCCGCCGGCGATGTGCGCTATCTGCTACCCGCTCGCGATCGGTTGGAAACCATGCTGAAGCGGGAGGAGCGCTGGCAGTTGGCTGAGCGTTGCTTTGGCTGCATCCCGGTGCTGGCCGATCTGGATCGCCAGCGCTTTCACCTGCTCTTTGAGCACTCCACCGGCGGCAACCGCTGAAGGGCCCCGGCCAGCTCAGTCCTCCACCATGAAGTTCTCGTCGCTGCCGACGGCCTCCAGCTGGGAGCTGAGCAACTCATGGTGGTTTTCACCGCTGGCCTGGGCTTCAGCAAGCATCTGCTGGGCCAGGGCGAGCTTGGCTGCGGTTTCTTTCAGTCCCTCCTGGGAGCTGCGCACGTCGACCTTGCGCCGGGCGGCCGCCAGGCTGATGCTCAATTGGCTGGCCAACATGCCGCAGGCGGCGTTGTAGGCCCGATCGGGGATGCCGGCCATGGGCGGCGTAGCTGCGGGGGTGGCCGCATCATCCCAGTAGCTGTTGCTCCACCAGCTCGGCTAGCTGGGCGCTGCCACCGGCGGGCCCCATCCGCCTCCGGCCCAGGGTGCCCCGCCGGGCGCATTCGCTGGGATCGGCGAGGAGTTGGTGCATTTTCAGGGCTAGCTCTTGTTGGGAATGGCAGGGCACCACGGCTCCCCCCAGCAGGCGGCTCTGGCGGCGAGCAAAGCTTGGCTTGAACTGGGGCCCCGGGCCCGGCAGCGACAGGCAGGGCACCCCTAGCCCCGCTAGTTGCTCCGTGGCAGTGCCCGCAGTGGCCAGGCCCAGCTCGGCCCAGCCGGCCCAGCTGGCGAAGCGGTTTTGGCCAAGCAGCAGGGTCCAGCGACCCAGCTGCCAGCTGCTAATTGCTCCGCTGGCGGCGCTAGCTGCCGCAGGCGCTAGGGGCGTAAAGCCCGCTTGCTCCAACAACTCGGCCCAGGCGGCGGCCGTAGGCGCCGATCCAGAGGCCACCAGCACGGTGGTTGGCTGCCGCGGCTGCTGCAGGCTGAGGCAGCCCAGCAGCCGGCGGGCATTGCCGAGGGCTTCGGGCAGGCGGCTGCCGGCCAGCAGGATTAGGCGCCGCTGGCTTGCCAGCCCGGCCGGCAGAGGGGTGTGGCGGAAGCCATCCATCATTGGGTTGCCAGGAGCCAGGGCTGCCACCTTGTGGCGCTGCAGCCCTTGGGCGGTGAGCTGGTCGCGCACGGCCACGAGCCGGCAGCGCCGGCTACCCATCAACGCCCATTCCCACGGATCCCATTCGCTGCCCTTGCAGCGGTGGTAAGCATCAGCGAGCAGTGTCGCCGCCCAGCCCGCTGGGGCCGGAGTGGCCCAGGTGTGGTCGCTTTTGGGGGTGCCGATGAAGCCGAAGCTGCCGCCGCCGCTCCAGGCCAGCAGTAGGGGCAGCAGGTCGCCAATTGCGAGCACCGGGCTGCCTTGACGGGCCGAGTGGCGCACGAGTTGCAGTTGGCGCCAGCTCAGCAGGGGCAGGCCGGCCCCGAGGTCGCGGGCCAGGCCCCTCAAGCTCTGGTTGCTGAAGCCGCCACTAGGCAGCTGCAGCTGGGGGCCGATCCGCTGCAGGTGGCCGGCAGCTGCGTCGGCGCTGAACGCCTCGCCGAGCCCCACCAGGGGCAGTACCTGAATTTCCAGGTTGGGCTGCCGCGCCCGTAGGGCCTGCAGAACCCGTTGGGCGATCAGATCCTCTCCGTGGCCGTTGCTTAGAACCAGCAGACGGGAGGACATGCCGTGGCTGATACGATCCGCTGCAGGGAGTTTGCTCCCCGGACGGCGGCATGGCCAAGTGGTAAGGCAGAGGATTGCAAATCCTTTACCCCCAGTTCGAATCTGGGTGCCGCCTTTATTAATGGCTTCGGCTTAACGCTCCGCCTCATTTCAGAGGCGGGCCTGAGCTTCCCATATCTGACCGTTGTAATCACTGGCCTCGCACCTCAGGCGATGGCGTTCCAGCAGGCATGTTCCTTTGGCTAGCAGGGCCCGGGGCAAGGTGGGTGCTTGAGATCCTTCTAATTCCATGTTGGTGGCCACGCTGGACACATCCAGTCGGATAGGCCATTGCGGTTTGCATTCGCCATCGGCGCCGCAGCGCATCGGTTTTTGACCGGGGGCGAGCACACCGGCGAAGACCAGGCTTCTGCTGCCGAATAGTTGGTTGGCGGAGGGCGTGATCAGGCGCACACTCAGTAGCCCCTCCATGTTTTGTTCAAGCCGCAACCGGACGCAGTCCTGCTTCTGTTCGCGCATCAGCTGGGGTTGCCCCATCTGGCCCTGCCTCAGGGAGCAGCCCATTAGCCCGATCTCCCAGCGCCCGAAACCCCCTGCTTGGGCGGCGCTGGCCCAGGCCAGCAGCATCAGGCCCAGGCTGAACATTCGCGCCATGGGCGTGCTCAGTAGCCCGAGTCGGCCACGCAGCTGCCCTGGCAGCTGATGCCATTGCTGGCGGTGCGTCCGCAGTGTTGGCAAAGAACCGGCTCGAGGGGGGGCTCTGGCTCGCTGGTGTTCTTAGCCAAGCTGGCGCAGCCGGGTGTGGGGGAATCGGTCATTTTGGGAGGTATCCGCTTTGGCACCTAACTCCACGATGGCGCATCCAGTGGGGCAGCCCGGCATCGGCGTCGGCACTTGGGCCTGGGGAAATCAATTTCTTTGGGGCTACGACCCGAGCCAGGATCCGGTGCTTGAAGCCACCTTTCAGCGGGCTGTGGCCTGCGGCCTGCACACCTTTGACACCGCGGATTCCTACGGCACTGGCAGGCTTAACGGCCGCAGTGAGGCCCTTTTGGGCCGCTTTGCGGCGGCCCTACCGGCGGCCCATCGCGACCAGCTGCTGGTGGCTACCAAGCTCGCCCCCTTCCCCTGGCGACTGGGGCGCCGCGGCTATGAACGGGCTTTTGCGGCTTCGAAACGGCGCCTGGCCGGTCGAATTGATTTGGTGCAGCTGCACTGGAGCACGGCTCGTTACGCCCCCTGGCAGGAGGACCCTCTGCTTGAGGGTCTGGCTGATCTGGTGCAGCAGGGGGATGTGGCGGCCCTTGGCGTTTCAAATATGGGCTCCCGTCGCCTGCGGGAGGTGCACCGGCGCTTGGCCGAGCGGGGAGTGCCGCTCAGCAGCCTCCAGGTGCAGCTATCGCTGCTGGCACCCAATCCGATCCAGCCGGGCGGTGTGGCTGAAGTCTGCCGTGAGCTGGGTGTCCGTTTGATCGCCTACAGCCCCCTGGCCCTGGGGCTGCTGGCCAGATCAACAGCGGCTGGGCCTCTGCCTAGGGGGCCAAGGGGAGCTTTGTTCCGCCGGTTGACTCCCGGCTTGGTTGAGCTCCAGGCTGAGATGGCCCGAATCGCGGCCAGTCGCGACGCCAGCCTGGCGGCCGTGGCCCTCAACTGGTGTCGTGCCCACGGCGCTTTGCCGATTCCCGGCCTGCGCCGGCCGGAGCAGGTGGAGCAGGCTGCGGCTGCCTTGGCCTGGAACCTGTCTGAGCAGGAGCGTCGCCGTCTAGATGATTTGGCGCTGGGATTGCAGGTAGGCATGCCTGCCAATCCCTTCCAGAGCGACTAGCCGGCCTGGGGGGCTGGATCGAGGGTGAGCACCACGGGCATGGCCTGGGGGCGTACCAGGGGCACCACAGGGCTGGGACCGTGGTCGCCGTGGCTTTCGGCTTCGGCGGCCGCTTCGGGGCCGCAGGCTGCCAGGGCTTCCTGCAGCAGGGAATCGAAGGTGGCTCCAGGCAGCCGGTGGCGTGCCAGCTCTAGGAAGGCTCGAGCCAGAGACTCCCCAGCCGCTGCCCTCAGGGCGGGGTTGTTGTGGCGAAGCTGCAGCTCGTCATCGATTGAGCGCAGGAAGCGTTCCGTGACATCCCGTTTGGTGGAAGCCCGGATCCTGGTGTCCTGTTCGGCCTGGGATAGGAAAGGCTGAGCCTCTAGCTCCTCCAGCCGGCGGCCCAGGCTTTCAAGCACCTCCCGCGCTTCCTTGGTCACGTGGGCCAGTTGGCCGTCTGAGAGACGGGGTAGGTCAGCTACATAGACCTTGCCGTGATCTCGCAGGGTGAGAAAGGTGGGCCTCAGCCCCCCCCGCTGGGGCGCTGCCTGAAGCTCTCGGGGGCGTTGCGGCCGGGTTGGGGCTACGGGGCCGGCCGAGCTGCGGCGGCGGGTGATGCGTTGACCAGTGCCGAGGGGAGGTGCAGCGGAGGAGCTCAAGGGGCTTGGGGCCGCTATTCGGTGTGGTGAACCTATTGATTGCGTCATGACGCCACTCCTAATACAACTATGTATGGCTCGAACATCGCCCTGGCTCAGGAACCGGGGCGATAGGTGTTGATCAACTTCGAGGCCATCACCTTAGGCAGGTGAGCGGCTTCAGACCGGGCCAGCAACCCACTCTGATGCAATTAGCCATTGGCAGCCGGGCTGATCAAGCGTTGAAGGGAAGTCCTGCCAGCGGTTGCTCTCCAGCACTGCCGTTGACCACCGCGCCCAGCTCCCAGGCTTCATAGCCGCAGTCTTGGCAGATTGCGAGAGCTTGATCCTCTGCAGCTGCCGGCACCACCAGGCAGTAGCCCACCCCCAAATTGAAGGTGTTCCAGAGATCGGCCTCCGGCACCTCGCCGGCTTGCTGCAGCCAGTGGAACAGAGCTGGACGCTGCCAGCTGGTTGGGTCGATCACGCCGTGCACACCAGAGGGCAGGCAGCGGGGCAGGTTTTCAGGCAGGCCGCCGCCGGTGATGTGGGCCATGCCGTTTATGGGCACCTTGCTGGCAAGCAAGGCTTTGACCAGAGTTCCATACAGACGGGTGGGAGCGAGCAGGGCGTCTATCAGGCTTTGGTTGCTGTTGGGCAGGGTCGTGAGTTCATCGACCGCCTGGCTCTCAAGAATGCGGCGCACCAGGCTGAAGCCATTGCTATGGACCCCACTGCTGGCCACCGCCAGGATGCGATCCCCGGCGCTAACGGCCCGTCCATCGATCAGGGCGCTTGCCTCGACCACGGCCACGCAGAAGCCGGCCAGGTCGTAGCGGCCAGGGGCATAGAAGCCAGGCATTTCGGCTGTTTCGCCGCCAAGCAGGGCGCAGCCGCTTTGGCGGCAGCCGTCGGCGATGCCCTCCACCACCTCAGCCATGGCCTCCGGGCTGAGCTTGCCTGTGGCGATGTAATCAAGGAAGAAAAGCGGCTCGGCCCCGCTGGTGATTACGTCGTTGACGCACATCGCCACTAGGTCGATGCCCACATCGTGGTGGCGGCCGTAGGCCTGAGCTAGCTCAAGCTTGGTGCCAACCCCGTCGGTGCCGGAAACCAGCAGGGGATCCCGCAGCCCGGCGGGCAGTCGGCATAGACCCCCGAAGCCTCCGAGCCCGCCCACAACCTCAGGGCGCCGGGTGGCTTCAACACTGGACCGGATCCGCTCGACAAACTCCCTGCCTGCGACCACATCCACCCCGGCTGTGCGGTAGTCCATCCCGTGCGAACCCATCTGCAGCTCCGATCCTCTGATGCCACCTGCCCAAATTCGGGGCCAATTGCTCGATTGGCACTTCAGGTGATTAGCTGCGCTGATGATTGTGATTTGGGTCGCTGATCCTCGCTGGCCTTGCCGACCCCCGCTCAGCCCTGTAGGGGCCTGCCCTGGCCGCTTGGATGACAATTGCTGATCAATCTTGTAGGTGTCGTTTTTGACCTAAACGGCCAGATGAAGCAGTTAACTTTGCCCTGTCGTCAATTCCCGATAGGAACCCCGAACGCGAATTCGTATCTCAACTCCATTTAGTTTGAGACCGAATCCAACGCTGACGAATCACTAATTGCCTTTGGCTGGTGATTGCCGCATTAGCGGCGAGTTTCGTTTGTTATGCGCAGCACCTTCTCCCTTGGGGCCCTCGCCCTGCTTCTCTCCGGCAGTGCTTTGGTTCCCGCCATCGCCGAGTCCAGCCTCGCCGCAACCAGCAATGATGCTGTAGCGATGGCTGTTTCCAGCCCTGAGCCCCAAGGCCCCAAGCCCGCAGTCGCCATCCGCGAGGTCGATGTGGAGCTGTCACCAAGTGACACCCAGATCAAGCAGGCTCCTCCGACCCGTATCGCTCCTGCTCCAAAGCCAGCGCCCCGTGTGGTGCACAGCTCCAAGGGACAGGCAAGTTGGTATGGCCCCGGATTCTTTGGAAACCGCACTGCCAACGGTGAAGTCTTTCGTCCTGGCACCCTCACGGCGGCCCACCGCACCCTGCCTTTCGGCACCAAGGTGCGTGTGACCAACCTCTGGAACGGCCGCACCGCCGTGGTGCGCATCAACGACCGGGGTCCTTTCCACGGCAACCGTGTCATTGACATTGCCCATGGTGCTGCCCAGTCCCTAGGCCTCACAGCCAGTGGCGTGGCCCAAGTGCGTCTCGAAGTGCTCCAGTGAGCTGAGCCAACCAGGCTTCCTTGATCAGCCCATCCGCCAATCTGGCGGGTGGGTTTTTTGTTGGCTGCCGCCGCTCTTTCCTTGGACCTGCTCGAAACATGCCAAGACCTAGCCGCCTGGCGGCAGCAGCAGCAGGGCCCCCTGCATTTCGTGCCCACGATGGGGGCCCTGCACGAGGGTCATCAGCAGCTGATTCGCCGGGCAGCGGCACTGAGGCAAGGGTCAGGCCAGCCCCCATCTGTGTTGCTGAGTGTGTTTGTCAATCCTCTGCAGTTCGGCCCTGGGGAAGATCTCGATTCCTATCCCCGGGACCTCCGCTTCGACATTGATCTAGCCGCCGTCGCCGGTGCCACGGCCCTGTTTGCTCCCAGCGTGGCGGAGATCTACCCCCGGGGCGAGGCCGGCTTGACCCGGGTGGCGCCGCCATTGCTTTTGCGCCAGGGGCTCTGTGGCCGCCACCGGCCCCAGCACTTTGAGGGGGTGGCCACCGTGGTGATTCGCTTGTTAACCCTGGTGCGCCCTGATCTCCTGTTGCTTGGCGAAAAGGATTGGCAGCAGCTGGTGATCCTGAGGCGGGTGGTGGCGGATCTGGGCTTGCCGCTGCGCATTCAGGGCTGTCCCACAGTGCGAGAGGCCGATGGGCTCGCCTGCAGCTCCCGCAACCGTCGCCTTTCCCCCTCCCAGCGCCAGCAGGCCGCGGCATTGCCCGCTGGTCTGGCGGCTGCGGCTGCCCAAGTGCGTGGCGGCCTCTCCCAGGCCACAGCGCTGACCTCCCAGCTGGCCCAGCAACTGGAAGCGGCGGGGCTGAAGGTGGATTATGTGGAGCTTGTGGCTCCCCATAGCCTGGAGCCATTGCAGCAAGTGCAAGGCCTGGCCCTGCTCGCCGCTGCGGTGCACTGCGGTTCAAGCCGCCTGATCGACCATTGTTTTCTGATGTCTCGTCTGCCGATCGTTGCCATTGATGGACCAGCGGGGGCGGGCAAGAGCACCGTCACCCGTGCCTTTGCCCGCCAGATGGGCCTGGTTTACCTAGACACCGGCGCCATGTACCGGGCTCTCACCTGGTGGGTGCTTCGCCAGGGGGCTGACCCTGCCGATGCGGCGGCTGTGGAACCCCTTCTGCTGGGCCTGGATCTGCAGCTCAGTGCCGGCGGCGCCGGCGAGCAGTTGGTGAGCATCAATGGCTTCGACGTGACCGAGGCGATTCGCAGCCCGGAGGTAACGGCCCAGGTCTCCCTGGTGGCTGCCCACGGCTGTGTGCGCCAGGCCCTCACGGCCCAGCAGCAGGCCATGGGGCTCAAGGGTGGGCTGGTGGCCGAGGGCCGCGACATTGGCACCGCCGTTTTCCCCGACGCTGAGCTCAAGGTTTTTCTTACGGCCACTGCGGCGGAGCGGGCCCGCCGCCGCGCCCAAGACCTCGAGAGCCGGGGCTTTCCGGTGCCTCCGCTGGCTGAGCTGGAGGCCCAGATAGCTGCCCGTGATCAGCAGGACTCCAGCCGGGAGGTGGCGCCGCTGTGTCAGGCAGAGGATGCGGTGCAGCTGGTTACGGACGGTATGGCCATTGAGGCTGTGATCCAGGCTCTGGTGGACCTATTCCGCCAGAGGGTCCCGGAGGAGGCCTGGCCGGCCGCGGCTGACGGCGTTTAGTCGTCTATGGCCTGCAGCAGACCGCTGCAGGCGTCTTCCAGCAGGTCGAGTACGTGCTCAAATCCCTCGGCTCCCCCGTAGTAGGGATCGGGCACTTCGCTGAGATCAAACCGGTTGCGATAGCTAAGCAGGGGCTCGATGCGGGCGACGCTGCTGCCGCCAGCCTCTTGGACTAGGGCCTGCACCTGACTGAGGTTGCTGGCGTCCATGGTGAGGATGTAGTCGAAGCGGTTGAGATCGGCCAGCTCCAGCTGGCGTGCCCGGCTGGGTATGCGGATACCGCGGCGGCTGGCGGCTGCGCGCATGCGGGCATCGGCAGCCTTGCCCACATGCCAGCCCCCGGTGCCAGCCGAATCCACCACAAACCGGTCACAGGCCTGAGATTGCTCCAGCAGGTGCAAAAACACCCCTTCAGCGGCTGGGGAGCGGCAGATGTTGCCCAGGCAGACAAACAGCACCCGTTTCTTCATTGCAGCTCCAGCCGTGAAAGGGCCAACGTGGCGCGCCTCTGCACCACTGGAGGAGTGCCATCAGCCGCTTCCTGGAGTGTGAGCAGGCCCTGTTGGGCCAGCTGCCTCTCCGGGCCTGCCGCGGGCAGGCCAGCTGCCAGCAACTCCAGCCCCACCGCCACCGCGTAGCGCACCACCCACTCGCCGTCGCTGGTGGCGGCCAGTAGGGCTCCTAGGCACTGGCGCTGGACGTCCTGCTTTTGGTCAGGGGGGAGCTCGGTCAGCTGCAGCTGGCCGAGCCCCTTGGCGGCAGCCCGGCGCACGCTGGCAGCTACGTCGCTGCCGAGGGCATCGAGCAGCAGCTCTAGCCCGCGCACATCGCCGATGCCGGCGAGGGCGCGCACGGCCCAGGCCCGGGCTCCGTAGTTTTCGGGGTCGAGCTGCAACAGGGCCTCCACGGCCGCTGTCCCCAGGCTGATCAGCCCCTCCACGGCGGCTACCGCCGCACCGGGGTTGTTGAAGCCCAACACCTCCACCAGCACCGGAGCGGCGCT
>NZ_JAGQBD010000022.1:0-45527 GCF_024345455.1 Cyanobium sp. T1G-Tous | reverse complement strand
GCGTTGGTGGCTGGTCAGTGGTGCCGGCATCCCCTGGTCCCTGCGCATCGGCACCAGGGTCTCCAGCACTCACCCCACCGGCCAACGAGCTTGTCGCCGACCGGCCAACTTCATTGTCGACGGACACCTGCTCAATCAGCTCCGCCTTGGTCTGGCTGCTATCGAGGTCCACGCCATGGACAGCCGAGCAGTAGTCGACGATCTGGGCCTTGGTCATGGCCTGGAAATCAGGCGGCTCAGAAGCCAGCAGGGCTTCTCCGTCGCTGCTGGCGGTTTCCGTTGACTCCAGCGGCTCGCCGGTGGGCGTGGTCTCATCCAGTGCTGAGGCGGGCTCCGTCGCTTCCGGTTGCTCGGGCTCAAGGTCGAGCGCATCCACCAGCTCCGGCGCTGGCTCCGGCTCCGGCTCCGGCTCCGGCTCCGGCTCGGGCTCCGGCTCGGGCGCAGCTTCTGCCGGCTGAGTGTGTAGCTGCCAGCCCAGGGCCTGCCAGCCGGCCAGGTGCACCGGCCAGATCGAGCGGCTCTCGCCGTCCTTACTGATCAGCAACTGGCTAGGCGGCAGCAGGGATTCATCGCCCACACCCGGATCCGGGGTGACGGTGAGCCGCTGCTCCGGGCCCGAGAGGCGTACGGGCGTAGAGGCGGGGTTGGCCCCATCGAGGGGTTGCAGCAGCTCCAGCGGCAAGGCCTCAGAGCCCGCCGCCAGGGTCAGTGACTCCAGTGGGTTACTCATGGCACTCACCTCAAAGCCCCTGGTTGGCGGTCAGCGCCACGCACATGCCCACCGGCGTGCTCGGAGAGATCACAGCGCGGGCTAGGCGCAGGCAGGGTGGCGTGACCAACTCGCTGTCGGCTGGATTGAGCAGCAGGGCAGCACCACTGATGCTTGCCTCCACCTTGCCGCCAGCAGCGGGGATGGCGACAGCAGCAGCAGTTATCCAGCTGCCGGCGGTGCCATCAGCCAGCAGCGGCGCTAGCTCCAGCGTCACGGTTACCGCATCGCTGTGGCCGGGGTGAGAAGCCACCAGCACAAAGGAGCAGGAGGCATCGAGGTCGGTGCCGAGGTTGATGACATCGCCGCTACTGCGGCTGTGTTCGTAGCAGTCGGTAGCCGAATGGTTGATCCAGCCGACGAGCACCGTCTGGGCATCGAGCAGCCGGGTGGCTTGGGTGGTCATGAATAGGGCTCCTGTGGGGAATGAATGAGTTGTTCTGGGCAGTCCTCCTGGGTTGGGGCTGGCGCTTAGGGCAGCACCAGCGGCATGGGCGCCACGTTGTAGAGGCGGGCCGCTGCCTTGCGGTTGCAGACGGCAAAACCCACGTACCAATCCACCCGCGTGCGGAACACCGGTGCGTCATGCACCTCCCCGAAATCACGCACCGCAATGCCATACCTGCCCTCAAACGGACCCTGCAAGCCGCAGACCGCCGCATCACCCAGCACGCAGCAGTAGATCGAGGTAGTGCCCGCTGGTTCGTCGTAGCCGAGTACGGCATGGCCCTCGGCGTCCTCCTCCACCAGCAGGATTTCGATCCCCTCGAAGTAGTGGCGGCCGTCGATCACCTCATACAGCTCCCCGCCGGCCTGGCGGGAGGCGGTACTGATCTGGCGCCGAGCCGCTTTGCTGGCGATCAGCACCTTGTCGCCGCCGTAACCGATCACGCTGTCGCTCAATGCCTCAAGCGCCAGCAGGTTGAGGGTGCTGCCGCCGTTGTCGATTGTTTGCTCGTCTCCAGGTGCCAGGCGCTTGCTCAGCCCGTTGAAGGCCCGCGGATCAAAGGTGTCGTCGCCATTGATGATCGCCGCCTCCAGCGTCAGGCGCATGGAGCGCACCTTCATCTCGGTCTGGGCAGCACGGGCCTCGGGGCCCTGCAGATCAACGATCGAGCGGTCTACATCCAGATCACCACCAAATAGGTGCACAAACTCCGAATCGGAGTTGATCACCCCATAGCTCTGGCGGTAGCCCTCATTCACTGCCCGAAAGCCAACGCGAGGCAGCTTGGTTTCAGCCGGGAAGCTCAATGAGCCACCGACAAGGTTGCGGAAGGGCAGGCGGCGCAGCAGCTCCCCCTCGGCAAAGGTCTTGAGCACCGCCAGCTGTTCAGCGCGGCGGGCATATTTCTGCGCCTCGATCAAGGTCAGGCCCAAGGGCACTCTCCCGGGGCCTTGCCCCAGTGACAACAGGATCTGTTGCCAGGCGGGCAAGGACCGTCGGCTGGTGGTCGTCTCAGGGCATGGCGTTGGTGGCTGGCGGAGTGTTCGGCAGGCGCTCCGCAGGTTGCCCCAGTGCACCGGGGCTCGGTGGTCGCGTCCTGCTTGTCACACCGCCATGGCCACCATTCCCGTTGCCCCGGCCTGCCCGATCTGCTTCATCTCCTTCCGCCTGGCCGCCAAGAGCAGCACTACGGCGCGGCACCTGTTCCTCGATGGCGAGGGGCACATCAGTGCTGCTCCTCACTGGCTGCCGCGTGAGCAGGCCCTGCTGCTGGCCCGCAATCAGCAGCTGATCTGGGGCTCAGCCGCCCAGGTGATCGTGCTCTAAGTGAGCACGGGCCAGCAGGTTTGGGCTCGCTGGCCCGACCACGCCTGCTCGCTGGTGCCTGGGCCTTACAGCGACTCCAGCCAAGAAAACAGAAGGCGGTGCTTGTTCATGCCCTCGATCGAATCAGCCGGAACAGCCTTCACATGAGCGTCAGGGTGCTGGGCCAGGACGATATCCACGGCATGGGCCTCATCAAGGGCCTGCACCATCTCGATGCCATCGCCCAATGAGCCAGAGAAGAACACGGCGTAGTGGATGGGGTCTCCGAGTCAGCAGCCTTCCTTGATAGCAATGGCGGTGCGGTTCTGGCGCTGGCAAAGGCAGTGGTCAGCACCACGTCCGATGACCACCCCGATGAGCGCCGAGCGGTTCAGCGATCGCTTCCGCTATTACCGCGACCAACCTCAGCAGCAAAGCGGCGTTCAGCAGCTGTTTGAGGCAATCAGCAGCACTGAGCGAGGCGAGGAGATCCTCTGCGAGCAGGCGCCCTGGGCACTCACCTATAGCGAGGAGCCCCCAGCACCAGTAGAGCCGCAGCCCCCCACTGGTGGTCTTGATCCCCGCGGTTCAGAGGAAGCCGGCATGGCCGGGCCGCAGAAGCCAGCACCGGTCAGACCGGGTGATTCCTACCTGCTGGTGAATGACCGCGACGAAGACCTAGAGGCCTACGACCACAGCGGCAAGTTCCTCTGGAAGATCCCCTGTCTGGCCCGGGGGCAGGGCGCTGATACCGACTGGAGCCACACCAACACCGACACCCCGCCTGGTCTCTACAAGCTGGGGCAGCTGTATGCCGATTACGAGCAGAACCCCAATCCACCCTGCTCCGATACCGCCATGGCCTACGGCTGGTACTCCTTTGACCTGGAGGAGTTAGAGGGCCAGGAGGTCAAGGCCGGCCGGGCCGGGATCATGCTTCACGGCGGTGGCTCCGCCTGCGGCTGGCCTGGGGCCTGGGCAGGACAGCAGCCCCTACATCCCACCCTGGGTTGCGTCCGCATTCACAACGCCGATCTGCGGGACAAGGTCTTGCCCCTCTACCGCCAGGGCACGGTCTATGTGGGGGTGTTCCAGGAAAAAAAGTGACGGAGGGGCCCGTCGACCAGGAGTCCGGGTCCCACTCCAACCTGCAGCACTGGCTCAGCTTCTTCTGCAGCAGCGCCGTTACCGAGGCCAGCCTGGGCGTCATCAAGCCGCTGACTGCTGAGGAGGCCTGCGGCTTCCTTGGCTGCATGGTGGTCGAGACAGGTGAGCCGGAGCTGGAGAACCTCGATGTAATCGAGGCGGGCAGTGGCGCTGGCCGTGGGGCCATGCAGTACACCGGCGTGCGGCGCAGCGCCTATGACGCGGCACGTCTACAGGCCATCGCAGAAGGCATCGATCCCAACAGCAACAGCTGGCAGCAGCTCTATTTCGCGGAGGAGTACGCCGGCCTGCATGACCCGCCCGAGGGCTCGCTGATCGGCTGGACCCGAGTATTTGAGGACCGCCCCTCCTGCATGGATCCAGCAGCAGTGGCGGCCTACTGGACCGGTTCGGCAGCAGAAGCTGAGGGTTATTTCAGGCCCGGCACACCGCACCTAGAGCAGCGCCAGGCAGAAGCTCAAGGTATCTGGGGGTTGCTGCAGGGCGGCGAGCTGCAGTTGCCGCAGGAGGGGGAAATGGAGCAGGGCTGTGGATCCACGACCACCAGCTGAACCTCCACCAGAGCAGCAGCACAAGCCGCCGTTCGACCGGGAGCGGTTCATCTTTAAGACCCTGGCGGTGGTGATCGGCACCCAGCTGCTGATCTATTCGTTGGCTGCTGGGGTTTGCGGCCAAAGGGCGCTCCAGGGCCGTCCTGTCGGTCAGATCTGCCCCGGCACGCTGGAGCAGCTACAGGGCGGCTTTGATTCCACTCTCAAGCTGCTGCTGGCGTTGTTGGGTGGTGCAGCACTGACGCGGATGGCACCTCCCTCTTGAGCGCGATCAAGCTCCTGCGCTCACTGCCTAGGCCGCATCACCAGCCAAACAATCAGCAGCATGCTGCCGGTGCTCACCAGCGTAAAAATCCAATCGGCGTAAGGAGTCCAGGGCATCCACCCAGCCTGCCTCCACCGGATACCCCTTACAGCCGAATCAAACAACCGAAATTCGGATGTTTGATCGCTCCGAGCTTCCACCCGTTCGCTCCCGCTCTGGGACAGGGATTCCAGCTCTGTGCTGAACAGGCTGCACATCCGGCCTTGCTCCACCCACTCGCGCCTGCTCAGGGATTCCGCTGCACCCCAATCAGGCCCAGGTCCAAAACTCTTGCGTTGCCCACCAGTGGCTTGCTCCGGGCTTCCTCAGTCTGAGGCATTCCTGCGTCATGCCTCCGCTTCGGGAAGTCCCGTCGCTGCGCCCAATGGCGCCGATTTCATGGCTATCCGCTCTGCTGCCGCTTCTCCGTTTTGCAGGCCAGAGGAAGATCCCTTCCTGCTGCTCGAATCCACCCTCCGTTCCATCGAGGTGGTGCTGATGCTGCGGCGTGATCTGCCGCTGCGCCGCACCTGGAGCGAGCAGCCCTATGGAGAGGAGGAGATCACCCGCCTGGAAGAGGAGGTCCTGCCCGCCATCCGCAAGTGTCTGGCCCGCGTTGATGAGCTCGATCAGCGGCTGCTGGCCCAGCATGAGTTGCTGGTGCTGCGCTGCGAGCTAGAAGCCAAGCGTCACGCTCTGGCCTAAGGCTCAGGAGCCACAGGCTCAAGCCCGGCCGGGGGCCTAATCCCGGCTTTCTCCCCCCTGTTGGATTGCTGGCGTTCAGGGTCAGTAGTGGTGCACCGCAGGGGAGAGCACTTCCCCGATGGTTCGCCCAAGTGCCAGCAACCTGACGGGCTGGCAGCGCCGCAGCGTCAAAGCCAAGGCGAGCGCCCTACTGGCGGCCTTGACCCGGCGGCTTGATGGGCGCGAGTGGGGGCGTTTTTTCTCCTTCCTGCGATGCAAGCCACCTCCACCCTGCTCCGCTCCAGCAGCACCAGGCAGCGCAAGGCCGGCCCAGCCACCACAGCAGCTCGGCAGCTGGTGCTCTTCTCCTTGCCAGAGCCGATCGCCTGCTGCTGGGATCTGATCTGCCCAGAGGAAGCCTGGGAGCAGCCCCTGCGCTGGGCCGTCTAGGGCTCAGGCCCGCTGGCGGCCTACGCCCCTCCACCCACTCGCGCCTGCTCGGGGATTCCAGGGCTGCGGCCCAAACCGGTGTTGCACCAGCTGGCCTAATTGCAGGCAGCTCAGCTGCCGCCAGCTGCCCATCGATCAGCACCACCGGCTCCGTTCACTGCAGGAGCGTTGTGGTGCTCCAGCCAGGCATTCAGCAGGTCGCCTTTGGTCACCCGATAGCCCAACTGACGAGCGGTGTGAAGCAGCTCTTGGCGGCTACTGCATTGGCTGAGGGTCTGCTGGAGCGCCTGGCTGGTTTCTGCATCAGCCACCAACCGCTCCAGATCAGACCAGCTCATGCGCGTGCGCCCGTTATGCGCTCACGTTCGCGTGGGATAGCCCCTGGCACCAGGTTCCGCAGGGCACGCTGCTGCACTCCGCCCGATTGCTTTCTGCCCTTTATTGGGATGAAGGTCAGATCCTTCTGGGTAAACCAGACCTCATCCGAACTAATGGGAGCAGCTGGACCACGCCTCGATCGCAGAGGGTCGAGAGCAGTCCTGTTCACCGGACGCGGTGAGGAGGCAGCACGGGTCTTTCAGCAGGGCCAGTGGGTGCTGGCTGGCCGGGCGTTGCGAAACCCCTCCGCAGCATGCCCCTGCGGCTCGCACTAGCAAGGGCTGACGCAAGGCTCGCTGCTCTCGCCCCTGGCTAGTGCTCACCTTTGGGGCGCTTGGTCGGTGTTCTCCGCACCACCCCAGCCATGGCCACTCCCCAAGGCCCCGTCTGTGAAGTCCGCCTGCTTGTGGTTCACCGCTATGCGCCCGGCGTTCAGAAGCTCGGCTCCACTCCCTGTGAGGTCGAGTTCTTTGGCCGCCGCGGTAAGCCCGTCAAAAAGATGCGGCTGATCCCCGCTGAGAAGGCCTTTGCCTTTGCCCGCAAGCTGCAGGGCACCCCCGGCTGCACCGTCTCGGTCTGCTGAGCCCTTGGGGCTCAGGCCCGGCTGCCGCTTGGTGGCCGGGCCTTTCAGGTCGCCACGGGCTGAGGCGGTCAACATGGGCATCAGAAAGGCCTCTTGCGCTCTCGGCCGTGATGGCTCACCGCACACCCCACGACACAGCACTAAATGGCTGAGTGCATCCGCTACGTCTGCAACCACTGCTCCAAGGACGTGCAGTCCTGGTCCGATGGCAACCCCTACTTCATCAACGCAAGCGGGCGCAAGGAATACGCCTACCACCCCAACCATGAGGGGCTGGCCCGCTGCATTGGCAACGACTCGCCCCATCTCTGCCTCCAATGCGGCCATGGGTTCCGGGTTGATTCCCGTGCCCCCATCACCTGCTGCCCAGAGTGCGGAGCAGCAACCATCAGATCCACCTTTGAGCTGGAGGGGATGCAGTGTCCGTTTTGCAAGGAGGGCGCGTTCGTGCTGGATCTGGGCTTCCGGTGCCTCTCATAGACACAACCCTTGGCAGTGGCCGCCACCGCTGCCCCAGAGCAGGCAGCCGCTTCGGTTTTTAGCTGTCCTGGACAGGCTGGTGATGCATCAGGTATCTGGCGGTCACAAACCGCGACCGCTGACCGGCCCGGCTGAGGCTGTAATTGGCGCGAGCGATTTCCTCCTCCGTCGCGCGGGTTTTGTAAAGCGCTGAGCCGGTATCCCGATGGAGGAGCACGTAGTCGCTGGCCTCTGGGGCGGTGGACATGGGTATGACGGGGCAGCGGTAGGACGCGCTGGGCCGCAGCAAAGCGGAGCAGCGCTGCCGGTGCCAGTGCCGTTCGCGGCTGTTACAGATCGGCTTGCTGCACGACGTCCTGCTGATCGCTGGCTGGCTCAGCCATGGGCACCCAACCAGCGCCGATAACGGCTGCGCTGCCGCCGGGCCCTGGCCTTGGAGCGAGCAGAGCCGAACTGGGGGCTGCTGCCATCACGGCGACGGCGCACCCAGGTCCCTTTTCTGATCAAGCCAGCGTCTTGGGCGTTGGCGCGGCGTGCGGCAACGATCGTGCCGTAACCCTGCTTTTGTTTGGCGCGGGCACGGGAGCGGGCCTGGCTGGCGCTGGCGGCTGGCACCACGGTTGATGTGGAGCGGTTACGCCAGAACACCAGATACCAGGCCATAGCTCTATGGGCGGGTGTGATCAGCGCCGTGGTGCAGCCGCCCTGGGCGTGGTGCCCTTGACGGCCTCTAGATACAGCTCGGCGGTGCTCAGGGTCTGCAGGTTTGGGGCGGCGCTGTGGTCATGGCCCGCCTCTGCGACCGTGCCCGCATACAGGCCACTGCGCTGCTGGAACAGGAAGCTGAATACCGGGTGACGGCGCAGCTCCTCCATGTAGTCGCCATCGCACAGCGCCACGCCATCGGCGGTGAGGGGTTGGCCCTTGCCATCCACAGGCAGCAGCCGCTCACGGCCGTCCACATCCCCCAGCTGGAAGTGGCCACCGCACAGCGTCACGAAGGTGTCAAAGAAGGTGCCCCGTTCATCGCCGCCGACCCGGCCCTCAGCTTCTGAGAACAGGCGCTCCAGCAAGCGCTCCTTGCGCAGGTTCTGCACCTGGGAGCGGGCCTCGTCCCGTTCTTTTTCAACGCTGCGCACGCGGCGGATGTTGGCCTCATTAAGCTGGCGTTCACGGTCGCCTACCTGGCGTTCGAACTCTTCTCGCTTGCGCTCAGCGTCCTGCAGGCGGGCGTATTCATCGGGGTTGATCTCAGAGAAGCGCGACAGCTGGGCGCGGGCCTTGCGCAGCTCTTTTTCGAGCTGGTTGCTGCGGCGACGTTCGGCGCGCAACGGTTCAGCACTGCTTGTGGTGGCAGCAGGGGGGTCATCGTTGTCGCTGCTGCCGCTGACACCTGGGTCTTGGGGCAGGGAGAGGTCGAAGGTGTCGTCGCCCTCGGCAGAATCCAGGCCAGCGTCAGCGGCGCCGTCGCTGTCGAGAAGGTCGGGGTCAGTAGCAGGTGGAGCAGAGCCAGCGGGGCCCTGGTTGGGCTGCTGCTGCTGTTGGCGGTAGATCTGCCATCGAGCAGTAGGGGCCAAAGGCGCTGGAGCGGTGCCGCTGCTGGTGCGGCTGAAGTCAGAGAAGAAGGAAGAGGACATCACCCATCACGGCTGTGGTGTTGCGGGCGCCCCGTCCGGGCTGCGCTCGCTTTCCCTGTTGCCAGCTCTTCAAAAGCCCTGCTCAGGCAGCTCATCCAGCACAGCTGCAGAGCGCCTCGCCGGCAGGTAGATCCACTCTCCAGCTGGCAGCTGGGTGGAGGGCAAATAACCCGGCACCAGCAGCTGCAGTCCCGTGGGAATGGGCGTAGTTGAGCGATAGACGGGCAGCAGCAGGGTCGTGCCGATGGGCAACGGTTCCTCGCTGGGCCAGCTGCTCAGCTCAGGGTTGAACTCGCGCAGCAGAGAAAGAGTGAGGTTCTGCTCGCTCGCCACGCTGCTCAAGGTTTCACCCTCGCTGGTGTCATACGGCTCGCTTTGCTGCAGCACCGGGTTGAGGCTGCGCAACTTGGCTTCTGTGGTGCCATGGCGACCGGCCAGCACCGCCAACGAATCACCCTCAACTGCGGTGATCGTTTGGGTGCTTTCCAGCTGCGGGTTGCTTCGCCGCAAGGTGGCCACGGTGGTGCCGTAGCGCTCGGCGATCAGGTTCAAGGTGTCGCCATCACGCAGCACCAGCACGCTGTGGGGCCTAAGCACCAGCTGAATCGCTTCCCCCAGCAGCGGCTGCACCAGCAGGCCGATGCCACCGGGGCCGTAGTCCGCCCCGAAGTGCTGCACCAGGCAGCCGGCGAACTGGGCACGACCACCGGAGGGCAGCCCGCCATCGGACCGCAGCTGAGCCAGATCCCCAAGCCACATCACCCCCTGACAGGGGGCCTGCACCGTGCCCAGCAGCGCTGGGTCCCAGGGCAGCGGTGCCTCGTCGCGGAATCCGGGGGTAGCCCAATCGAGTTCGGCCGCCAGCCAGTCAAAGGTGTTGCTGGTGCTCACCGGCAGGATCGCCGCACGGCAGAGGTAGCCCTGCAGCAGCACATCCCCCGGGTCGGTGAGGGCGGTGTCGTTGTAGCCGCCCACGATGCCGGCTTGCTCGAGAAAGCAGTCGATCACATGACGGCGGATGGGGATGGGGTTACGGCTCTCGGGCCGGTCGACCTCAAATAGGCAGAGGCGGGCATTGGCGTAGGGCTGCAAGGCCAGCCATAGAGGCGCAGCAAGGGGCTGAGCCACCCGGCTGTCGGTCGCTGGTGAGGCCGCTGGCAAGCCCACCAGCTGGCCCCACTGCCCTGCGGCCCGAACAGGGTTAAGGCCCTGGTTCAGCGGCGAGATGAGCTGCTCCATCGCTCAGCCCCGCACCAGTGATCCCTGGAAGGGATCGGTTTGGCATTGGCGCCAGTTCTGCAGCCGCGGCAGCAGCAGCGCCAGCTGGCCGATGTGCTGGCTCCTGTGCCGGTTCAGCACCACAGCTGGTGATGGGCCAGCAGGGTTCCACTCGCTTTCGGTTTCTTCCAGCAGCAGCTCGGTGGCGTATTCGACCACCGCCAACTTGCTCAAGGGCAGCGGGTTGGGCACGACGCCACCGGCGACGCCTTTGCGCTTGCTGCGCACCGGGTTGTTCACCTCCGCCGGGGTTAAGGAGGCCAGCTGCTGATCCAGACCCGCGATGACATCGAGGTGGCGCTGGGCGGTACATACCCCCGTGGGGTAGTGGGTCTGCAGCAGGGCCATCTCCCGGTTCAGGGCTGAGAGAGAGGGTGAGCTGACAGGAATCGAGAGGGCGATGCGCAGGGCTTCTGTGTCGCCTGGTCGCCAGGTGCAGGGGGGCGGGGAGGACTTGGTCATGCCCTCCCTTGCCAGCTCAGCTGGCCCCAGTGATCTCACCCAGCCCCAGCTGCTGACGCAGCTCCACCCCATCGATCACCCCCCGCTCATGCAGCACCAGCCACTCCTGCACTGAGGGCTGGGGTTTACGCGGCGGCTGGGGGGGCACCAGCGGGCAGATCTCCACGCTGCAGGCCGGCGTGTCGGACAGCTTTTCGCCGGTGAGACGGGTCCACTGGCGCAGCAGGGTGCTGAGCATCGAGCTCTTCTGGCCCGCCAACGACTGCAGCACGGCAAAGCTCTGGCCGGCCGTGAGCGAAACCTCCAGCTCGGTGCGGGCTGGCCCGTGGCCGCCGGCAGGGATCAGGGCGTCGCGGCGCATGGCTTCTTCCAGCTGCTGCAGGTAAGCCCGGTGCTCAGCCAGCGAGCGGGCCTCTATTTCGACCCACTGAAACTTGGCTCCCTCCGGCAGGTCCATAAAGGAGGAGGTGGAGAGCACCAGGCGCTGGGGGCGCTGGGCATCTGTTCCGGCTCCTTGCGGAGATCCCAGAGCGCCATCACTGCGTCGGAAGCCGTAGGCATCCACCAAGCCCGTGCGTACGCCCACTGGCAAAGCCGTACGTGACAACAGATCCTCGTAATCGCTGCGGCAGCGGTAGTGGTTGAGGTACTGGTGCGCCAGGCCCAGGTGAGGCAGATCGCCCTCGCCAAAGGCGCTGCCATCCACCGAGTACCAAAGGGCTGGCAGGTCAAAACGCTGGGGCAGCAGCGAAGGCTCGCCTACCGGCACCACGTCGTAGCCATCCACGGCGCCGGGGTTGGGGTTCGCCTGCCAGCTGCGTAGCACCAGGCCGTCATCAGTGACCGACAGGCTGCGGTACAGCCAGGCTTGCGGATCAGGCAGCAGACCGCCGTGAGCATCGATCACCACCGTGGGCACGGCCGCATTGCCTATGGCGTAACGGGGCGGCAGGGCCTGCCGGCGTGGCTCCCGCCAGACGATCTCCACCGGCCCCGACACTGGGGCGTCTGTGGCGCCATCGGTGGGCAGGCGCCAGTTGAGCAGGTCTCCCCTGGGTACTAGCTGCAGCCGCGGCAGGGAGAGCCGGTCGCCCTTAGCGAGGGCTTCCAGCCGGTCGCCTTCTGATGGCCAGCGGTGCTGGGGCGGCAGCTGCAGGATCAGGCAGCCGCCATCGCGCAGGGTGAGCAGGTCGGCCAGGAACAGGAACACGCCCAGATCTGTGCCCTGGCCGTCCACATCGGTGGCCACCCGGGTGAGGGAATCGGGGAGCTCCTGCCAGGCCAACCGCGACAGCATCCCCGCATAGGTGCGTAGAGCATCGCGGTAGAAGCCGGTGGGCCGAGCTGCCTCCAGGCGCTTGAGATAGCAGGTCTCGGGTTCCTCGATGCCGCGGGGGAGATAGAACGGCCGACGGCTGGTGCCGTCGGGGAGTTCGAGCAGGGTCCAGCAGTCGTAGACCAACTGCAGGCGATCCCTCAGGCCGGAGAGGGTGGGGTGTTCCAGCCAGGGGGGCTGGCTAGGTGCTTGGGACTGTGTCTCTGGCGGGGAGAAGGGGCTATTGGTGGTGCTTGTCCTGCGGCGGCGGGTGGTGGGCACGGGCTGCTGGTGGGGTCAGGGCCATTGCCAGAGAAAGCAATGAACCTCTGAACAGTCCTTGCACAATCCGCATGGATTGGCCTAGGGCCCTAGCGCATGCAGTTCTTCCAGGTCCGGGGAGCCTGGTTTCTTATGTGGGTCCGCAGAAGAACCGAGCGTGATGAGCTTCCTGCCTAAGATTGCTGGCTACGCAGAGGGCTTGGGCTTCAACGCGGAATTACTTTAGGTTCTTATGCGGACCACGAGGAGCCTCGTTATCACTGATCGAGGGGCTCCGCCCATATAGCGTCACCCGAAAGAAGAAATCAGGAAATGAAAAGCTACTCTGTGACCATTGAAAAAGACGAAGAAGGCTACTTGGGCAGGGAATGTCCTGAATGTGAGAAATACTTCAAGATTAAGCCAGGGACTGGTGTCCCGGATTTCTCTGATTGCTACTGTCCCTATTGCCGTCATTTAGGCCCTCAAGATCACTTTTGGACAAAGCAACAGATTGAGTATGCGCAGTCGGTTGCAATCAATAAGGTCTCTGGCGATCTTCTGGATATGATGAAGAAAATGGAGGCCAAGCCAAAAAGGAATCAATTCATTTCTATTGGCATATCTGTAAAAGGAAAACCAACCCCAATTGCCTACTACTCGGAATTGGAGTTGGAAGAAAAGATCGAGTGTAAGAACTGCGCTCTGCAATATGCTATTTACGGTGCTTTCGGATACTGTCCGGATTGTGCGGAGCACAATTCTCAACAGATAGTGGAGGGCAACTTCGGCCTAGTTCTCAAGATACTTGATTTGGCAAAAAGCGCATCGCCAGAAGTAAATAGTAAGCTGATTGAAAACGGATTAGAGGACTGTATATCGGCATTCGACGGGTTTGCCCGTGAGCGTTGCTCTGAAGAATATCCGAAACTTTCATTCCAGAATATCGTTGTCGCCAAGGAAAAATTAGATAAATTTGGCATAGACATTGTAGATGGCCTCAGTGGTTCCGAGTGGGATTTCGTTGTAGCACAGTTTCAAAAGCGCCACCTACTTGCTCATAAAATGGGCGTGGTTGACGAAGAGTACATAAAGAAAACTGGATGCCATCCAGCACAACTGGGCAAGAAGGTTTTGATTACCGAGGTCGACGTTATGTCACTAATTAGTCATTTAAAGGTTATTGTCGCGAACCTTTCAAAACATATTCAACGCAGCTAACAATCGCGTGAATTCGGGTGCCGGAAAGCTCCGCGTTCCGTCGCCGGTTACGCGAGGCATTCACTCAACAGGAAAAGCAACCACCCGAACTGAGCAGGCATCAACAATCTGAATCCACTGGTCGCGGCTGATCCCTAATCGCTCAAGCATCTCGCCGACGCCTACTCCTGAAGTAAGCAATCGCTGCCCCCGCGCATGCAGCTCCCGCCACGTCGGCGGCACCTTCAGCAGGAAGCCATTGTCCCGCAGAAAGTGCGTGATCTCCCCATTGGCGTACGTGCGGCCATAGGGCCGAAATGGGCCCCGTGAAGGGTCGTAGCGGCGCGCTGCCTTGATCAGCCCAATCATCGCCAGCTGCAGCAAGTCCTCCTTGGGGTGGACAGTGCGCCGAGCGAAGTTGCCGGCGATCTTCTCCGCCAAGTCCATATGCTCCAGCGCCAGGGCATCGGCAGCGGCATGGGGCCGGACTGGCCGCTGTCGCTGTGGCCTGCAGCGCGACGGCGGCTGACACTTGGGCCTCGGCGGGTGATGCACCGGTGCCTGCAAGTTGATCTCCAGCTGCTCTGCCCGGGCATGGCACGCCGGGTGGAGATAACGCCGTTGCTTGAGCATTTGCGCTGCACCTGCGGCATCGCCCACCAGCACAACCGTGATAGGGAGCACCAGCTGCACAGCAGCCGGAGTCAGCACCGCAGGGAGTGGGCTCTCCATCACCGATGGCGTGGAACATTCCCGCACCGCGGACACCAGCGGGATGCTCACCGGCTCACCAGCAGTGGCGTCACCACCGGCTGGATGCCCTGGGCTTTCCAGTAGCGACCCTCCAGCCAGAGGGCGCCGTGGCAGAAGGCATCCACCAAGTCCTTACTGCCCTTGGGGAAGCGGATCGCTTCCTCTACCAGCGGTTGGGCGCGGTGGTGAAAGCGAATCTGACCGGCCTCCACCAGGGGGGCAACGGCATGGGCGCGGGTTTCCTTGCTGCCTCTCGCAGTGATTGGCAGCATCCCCGGCACCTTGCGCCTGAGGGTCTGGAGCACCGCTGGGCCGTTGGCGGCGTCTTCAATCAGCACGGCATGGGGGCGCAGGCCCTGCTGCTCCAGTGCCTCCAGGCAACCCAGCAGGAAGCGGATCACCTCCGGCAGGCCAAAGCGGTGCCGGGCGGCCCAAAGCACCTCCATCTCCAAGGCGGTGCTCTGAGGCGGTCCCTCGTGTTCGCCTGTTCGCGGGCTAAGCGATCTCGGTGGTGGTGCCAGTAGCCCCGCCAGGCAGAAGCCGCAGTAGTCGCTTTCTGCCTCCCCCTTGAAGGACAGATCACAAGAGAGGGCCAGCAGGGCGTATTGCCGCTGGCGGCCAGCGTTAGCTCCTGCCTCCTCGCGTGGGAAGGGCGGTCTGATCCAGTTGCGCAGGAAGATTGACCCAGACGCTGGGCTGGGCCGCTGCTGGTACAGCGCCGCCCACCAGTAAGCGCCAAGGCGGGCACGGATTTTGACTAGCTCGCTCAGCGGGAAGCGCTCCGGACAGAGAGCCTCACCCGGTTGGCGCCAGTCGGGTATCAAGGTGCAGGTGGGCGGCAGCTTGGGGCGCTCAGCAGGCTCTTCTGCAACAGCGGGTAGGTCCAGCACGGTCCACTGCTGCGGCGCCTCGCCGAGCTCCTGCTCGTACAGCCAGCCGATCACGTCTTGGTGGTCCCAGCGGGTGAGCACCACCACCTGGGCCGAGAGGTTTGGCTGCTCCCTGCCGTCTGGTCCAAGCACCATGGCCGGCTCGGCGCGGGTGAGCCAGACCGAACGCAGCCAGTCGATCAGCTTCTGCCGCAGCGCCGGGCTGGCGGCATCACCAGGTCCCTTGTAGGGGTCATCGATGATCCCCAGGCTGTAGCCCTTGCCTGTGAAGGGGCCATCCACCCCAGCAGCGATGCAGCCACCACGCTGACGGGTGAGCCAGTTACCCACCGCCGCCGAGTCGCGGGCCAGCAGATGACCGGTCACCCGGTAGAAGTGGCGCGCTTCTCGGGAGTGGGCGTAGGCCAGTTCCGCCGAGTACGACGCAATCGCCGCAAACAGGTGCGGGTAGCGCTGCAGGAAGTAGGCAGGAAACAGCTTGGAAACCAGGAGACTTTTTCCAAGCCGGGGAGGACAGGTGACGATCAGGCGGCTGAGCTGGCCATCTGCCACCTGCTGGAGCAGCTCGATCAGCACCTCAGCCCAGTGGTGGAAGCCGTAGCGGGGATAGGCCTCGGCAATGAAGCTGCGCAGGCTCTGGGGTTCCGATGGCTCGGCTGTGGTGGTTGTGGGGAGGTGCAACAGGCCGGCATCACCCCAGGGGTCCAGCTCGTTCAGCAGCAGGCCGCTGCTAGCTGCAGCAGGGCGCTGCACAAGTGCCGTACTCGAAGGAGCGGCCGTCATCCCCTCAGCTCCGGTGACTTGATGGGGCCCCGCAGGATGCCGCCGATCTCAGCAATCACCCGGAAGGCACCTACCGCCGCAGAGAACTGCTCGGCATCCATCGCCCGGCGGGCGCAGTCGTAGAGGGCGTAGATGTGCTGGGCCTGATGTTCGAGGCGGTTGCTGATCAGGTCTTCCACCATCCGCTGGCGAGCCGCATCTAGATAGGAGCGGACCGTGCGGGTGTTGGTGACCCCCCAGCTGGCTCCTGCGTTTTCGTAGATCCGCAGCAGGGGCATGCGCTGGGCAATCCACAGCTGCGCCTCGGCGATGCGCCGCTCCACCTCCATCGCCGTGGGCCTGGGCGCCACCTTGCCGCGACGGCGGAGGCGGGGTGGATTGCCCTTCCCGACTGGCCTAGAGGGATCGACGCCGGCTGAGGGGGCGAGGGCCCGGCCATCGGCGTCCTGATCCAGCGGGGCAGCGCGCAGGGCCTCGATGACCTCGTCGACAGGTGGCGCTTGCTGAAAAGACATCAGCCAGACATCCAGAGCCGCAGGGACCCAGCTGGGGAGTACGCAGGCGCCATGGCTGGAATTTGTTTCAGCGAAAGCATAAATGCTTTATCCACGCTCGCATATCCGCAGGCCTGATCACCGCCCTGGCCGCAGGTCAGCTTTGTAGTGGCTGGTCCCGGAACGGCTGGAACGGCGCTGGAACGGCCCGCGTTCCGGCCAGATCGGTTGCCAGAGCAGCGTTCCCACGGTGGTGGAACAAATGGAACACTCAATACAGATATAGATATAGATAGAGGTCTAAAGCTGCATACCAATTGGTGGGGCTATTGGGTTACCGATCGGGCCGATCCCTTGCCGAGGCTTAGCTGCCTATTTATCTAGGGGGATGTCCTTGCTGAGCGTTCCACCCGTTCCAACCGTTCCACCCATTGCAGCGCAATGGATCTGGGCGTTTGGGGGGCGGAACGCCGCGTTCCACCTAGATCCAGGTCACCGCGAAGCAACCGGCCCTCATCTCCGGCCAGAACGGTTGCGCTGCAGTGGATCTGTGCTGCCGAGCTGTTCAGAGGCTATTGATGGGGATGGCGCAGGCTCTGGCCTTGGAGCCGGCCCCCTTGAAGCGCACCGAGTTCGTGGTGGGCTGCGCTCCCGGCAATCTGGAAAGGATCGTGCTCCAGCTGGAGGCCCACGGGGTGCCGTCGAGGATGCGGGCGATCGCCTCGGCGGTGTTGCTCACCAGCATGTGGTCCTCCTGGATGCGTATGCCATGGCGCGAGAGGATCTCCTCGGCATAGCGAGCGCTCACAGGATCAAGACCGCCGGGGGTGACAACCGTCTCGACTAGCTCGCCGACGTTGCGTGTATGGATCCGGTCCTCGGTTTCCACCCGAAGTTCGAATTGCAGGATGCGATTGAGACAGCGCCGTTCATCGGGCAGGCCGATGCTCTGCTGAAAGGTGCTCCAGTCACTACCAGCGATCAGGGCCTGGGCCTGAGCAGCTGTCGGGACTTCACTGGACTGCAGGGCCCAGGCGCCAGCTAGCAGCGTGCCGTACTGATCCCCCTGATGCTGGGAGCCGAAGTGGGCCGCCGCAACTCGGGAGAACACCCGCACTGCCTGGCGGATCATCGGGAGCAGCACCACGGTTCGGGCGATCAGGCGCCGGCCGGCGCCGGCAGTGATCTGCTCCTCCAGGTCACGGTCGAGCTCCTCCCAGTGGCGCTGCCGTGCCGGTGGCTGGAGGTGATCCGGGGCCCGCAGGGTGAGCTGGGAAAAGCGTCGTCTATCGGCGCCCTGCCTGAGGGCAGTTGAAACGCTGCTGAGCAGGAACATCGAGCGAACCCGAAACCGCTGCACCTCCCCTGCGGCGGAACCCTTGCCGATCGAAGCCCGTGTCTCGCTGGAGGCGTAGCGGGCCAGGGCAAGGATCTGCTGGATGCGCTGCTGATCGGCTTTCTCGTTGCTCTCGGCCTCGTCGATCACAACCGGCAGGGCATCGGAGCGCAGGGCCTGGCGGATGAAGGCCTCTGTTGTGTTGCCCACCACCGGCAGGGCGAAATCCCCCAGCAACACCCCGACAAAGCGCTCCAGCAAGGTCGACTTGCCCGAGCCTGCAGCAGCTGTAAGCCAGAGGTGAGGGCGCCAGCTAAGCGCCCCGGAGATCGGCGCCAGGGCCACCCAACCTGCAAGCAGCAGGGAGGACGCCGGGATATCCCAGTGAAACCGCTCGGCGATCGAGAGCACCATGAACGCTTCCTGATCGCTCAAGGGAGTGGCATCGCCGGGCCCGTGGATGGCCGCGCCGCGCTGGTAGTGAAAGCGTGAGCAGAAGGGTTGGGTGATGGGCTGACTGCGGCCATCGACAACGAGCCGGTCACCGAGGTGGAGCACCGATTGCCCTGCATCGGCCCAGGCGCCGCGACCGCGCAGGCAGTCCAGATCAAAGATCCCAACGGCGGCCTGCTGCGTAAACAGATCAGAAGCAGCAGCGGTCCAGTTGACCCCCGTCTTGGAGGGGAAGAGGGTCTCCCAATAGGCGATCGGCGCCAGGCGACAGAGATTCATGCCGCCGTGGGAGGAGGAGGCCAGTCGCACCACCTGACCAGTCGAGCGGGGCTGGTAGTAGTAGCCATCCCCATCGAAGCCGAGGCAGAGAAATGGCCGTTCACCTGCAGTGTGGGCTGCCCGCGGCACCGCTTTTCCACCAGGGGTGGGGCACGGAAGTACCGAAGCGGCGCTGCAGTCACCTGCGACGTGATTCATCCGCAGGTGGGCGGCCCGGGCAGCCCGCAGGATCACGCTGATGCGCTCCCCTAAAAGCCCCGGAGCGTCATCAACCGAGCCGCCCGGCGGCAGGCCGCTCCAAATCTCGCCGGCCGGCAGGTGGAGCAGCGGCAGGCCAACCTCCGCTGCGGCCTTGATCACCTGGCGGGCGCGGCGCTGGCCCTGCTCATCGTGATCAGAGAGATAGACGATGCCGGCCACACCGGCCTGCCGGAGGGCGCGGTAGCGCTCGGCGATCTGGGGGCTGCTGTGGGCGTGGCCCGGTTGGGTGGAGGCGAGGAAGCCACCGCTGATCAGCAGGTCAGCGCACTTCTCCCCTTCCAGCTCAAGCAGCCAGTGGCCGCGAGCCTGCAGCAGCGAAGACCACTGGTACATGGGCCAAGGATCTGGCCCGGCGCCGCGCTGCCAGCCCTGGTCGGTGCGGTGGTTGGCGTAGAAGACCTTGCTGCCGGATCGATCAACGCGGCTGACGCGCTGGTGGTCGGAGTAGGCGTAGGGACTGCCGGTGGGCAGCGGCGCTGCCTGCTCATCAAGCAGCGCCAGGTGGAACTCCGACACAGCTGCTGACAAGGGAGGCGGCGTGGGAGCTGCAGAAGCCAGCAGACCATCCCAGGAGACATGGGGCTCCGCTCGCTGCGCTGCGACAGGAGGGGGTAGCGCCGCGCGCGGCGGTTTTGGTTGTTCCAAGCTGAGGTGGGCCTCGAGGTGGCGGGCGGCGGTCGCAAAATCCCAGCCGGTCACGCGCAGCAGCAGGTCCATGCCGCTGCCGCCACCGCCGCTGCGCTCGCGGCCGCCGCACTGGTTGCAGTACCAGCCGCCGGGTCCGTCGTCGCGGTCCCAGCGGTAGCGATCGGTGCCGCCGCAGGCGGGGCAGGGCTGGTGCCGGTCCTGCAGCTGCTCCGGGGTAAGGCCGGCCAGCTCCGTCAGGAGCCGGGGCCAGTGGCCAGCAGCTGCGAGCAGCACATCGCTCGCCATCAGCGCAGGGAAGCCCGATAGCTGGACAGAGAGTCGCTGGAAAGGGAATCGCTGGGGGCAGGGGGCAGCCTGCGCTCGTCGCCGCGCATCACCTGCACCAGGGTGCGCCTGACGAAGGAGGCGCGGCTTTCGATGCCGTCGGCGTTGCGGTCGATCCAGGCGACGACGGGCTCAGGGAGCTGCAGCTGTACGCGCTTCATGATGACAGTGGAGTGCTACCGCAAAAGCCTAGCAACGGTTTCAGGTAGTCCTAAAGTCTGGCGAAGTGCTGTCGGCGTGCCGTGGCCATTGCCCTGCGTCCTTACCAATTGGAGGCCGTGCAGCGGGTCCGGCTTGCCTTCCTGGAGGGGCACCGCGCCGTGCTGTTTGTGCTGCCCACCGGTGGCGGCAAGACGGTGGTGTTCAGCCACATCGCCCAGCAGGCGGCAGCGCGCGGCAACCGCATCGCCGTGCTGGTGCACCGGGCCGAGTTGCTTGAGCAGGCCTCCCGCGCCCTGGCGGACCTAGGCGTGGAGCACGGCCTGATCGCTGCCGGCCGCTCGATGAACCTGCGGGCACCGGTGCAGGTGGCCTCGGTGGGGTCCCTGGCCCGGCGCTTGTCGATGCTGCCTCGCGATTTCTTCCAGCTGCTGGTGGTTGATGAGAGTCACCACGCGAGCGCCTCCACCTGGGCGAAGGCACTGGAGCACTTCAACACCGCCAAGGTGCTCGGCGTCACCGCGACACCCTGCCGCAGCGATGGCCAGCCTCTCGGCGCTTGGTTCTCCTGCATGGTGCTCGGTCCCACTCCCGCCTGGCTGAGCGACAACGGCTACCTGGCACCGGCCCGGGTCTATGCCCCACCAGTCGGCTTTTCAGCCAAGGGGCTGCGGCGCCGGATGGGCGATTTCGATCTGCGCCAGGCCGCCGGTGCCCTCGGCGGTAGCCGCATCCTGGGCGATGCGGTCAGCCATTACCAGCGCCACCTGAGCGGAAGCACGGCGATTGCCTTCTGCTGCTCGATCGCCCATGCCCAGGCGGTGGCCGAGGCCTTCACTGAACGGGGGATCAGGGCGGCCAGCATCGACGGCAGCCAGGATGTAGCCACGCGCAGGCAGCTGCTGGAGCAGCTGGGGTCCAGTGAGCTGAAGGTGCTCACCAGCTGCAGCCTGATTGGTGAGGGGGTGGATGTGCCCTCGGTGGGCGGCTGCCTGCTGCTGCGGCCCACCCAGAGCCTGGCGCTGCACCTGCAGATGATCGGCCGCTGCCTGCGCCCGCAGCCAGGGAAAACCGCGGTGATCTTGGATCACGTTGGCAACATCGAGCGGCTTGGCCACCACCTCGATGAGCAGGAGTGGAGCCTTGATGGAGTCAAGAAGCGGGAGCAGAGCAAGGCCCCGCCTGTGAAGACCTGCCCGCAGTGCTTCTGCGCCCTGGCCAGCACGCTCAGCGTTTGCCCGGAATGCGGTCATGTGTTCCGGCCGGAGCGCCAGAAGCTGATCACGGTGGAAGGTGAGCTACGGGAAATCAACCAGCAGGAGCTGCGCCGCCAACGGAAGCGGGAGCAGAGCCGAGCCCGAACCGCCACGGAGCTGGAGGCCCTAGGAACCCAGCGCGGCATGAAGAACCCCAAGGGCTGGGCACGCCATGTGATCGCCAGCCGCCAGACGCGAGGTCATTGGAGCCTGCTGGCGTGAGCGAGCAGGAGCTACAGCAACGGATTCGGCTGCAGCTGGGCTCCAGTCCAGTGCGGCTGTGGCGCAACAACGTCGGTGCTTTGCGGGATGAACGCGGCCGGCTGGTGACCTATGGGTTGTGCAAAGGCAGCAGCGACCTGATCGGCCTGCGCCAGGTGCTGATCGGCCCGGAGCACCTGGGCCAAACCATGGCCGTGTTCAGCGCCATCGAGGTGAAGGCCCCGAAGGGAAGGCTGCGGGAGGAGCAGCGCTCGTTCCTTGAGCTGGTGGAACGCTTTGGTGGCTACAGCGGCGTTGCCACGAGTGTGGAAGAAGCCGCGAGGGTGCTGAAGCTCAGCTAGTCAGGCCGGTAAGGCTTGCCTCAGCCCCCCGTAACTGTCACCGCTGATCGAGCTCATATTGCCCGTAACAGCCTGTCACGAAGCCGACCATTGGGGGTTGGTGCTTAGCAAGAAGCACGGGATACTTTAAGGGTTCCCAAACGGTAACCCTGTGCAAAGCCTGCAGGACAAGCTGGATGCGGCCCGAGTGCAGTTCGGCAAGTTCCTGCGGAACTGGCGCAAGAGCAACGACTGGTCCGTCACCACCGCCCAGGACTGGGCCAAGGCCTGCCCAGGGCTGATCCCCTGGCCGCTGCGGGTCGCCGGCGGCCAGTGGGGCAACCTGGAGAACAGCAAGGTGTTGCAGCCCCAGCCCAGCACCTTCATCCAGCTGGCGGTGCTCAACGAGTGCCTGTCGCAAGAGGAGCGGGGGGCAATCAAGGACCGGTTGCTGCGCGATCGGGTGCAGCGAGCCAGGCCAGTGCTGCATGCCGACGGCCGCCCCTGGGGCGCTGAGGACTGGTTCGCCTGCTACATCGGCAAGCTGGAGGGGCCCGCCGAACTCTGGCCATGCCAGGAGGAGATCGACGCCGAGGCTGAGACCAAGCGGCTACGCAGCCTGTTCGATCAGGCCCTGGAACTGGTCGGGCTGCGGCCGGTGTCCGCCGCGATGCAGGTGTTGCGCAAGGCGGGAGATCTGCCGATGGAGCAGGTGGTGGCGATCGAGAACGCTCTGTTTGCCGGGGAGCGGCTGGGCCCGGCCCTCGTCCCGATCGCCCGTGAGGCCGTGCATGCCTGGGTGAAGGAGGTGGCCCCGGAGCTGGAGCCCAGCGAGCCTCTAAGCAAGGCGGCTTAGCGGGCGTAGAGGATGCCAAAAAGCAGCCGTTAGCGCCGTCGCGTGCGCTACTAAAAGGCATTTATGCGGTACCGGAATACCTGACTTAAGGGTTCCCGAATGGATAACCGCAGGGGTAGCGTTGGCATCCTTCTTTGCGGAAAGGTGAATCAACGCGAACGAGCCTTTACGGCTTCCCTCTCCTTGCCCCCTGCTTCCAAGGGGTTGCAACGCTCCGATCTGGAGCACTACATCCTGATCCAGGCCTCCTTCTCCGCCGCCCTGGCCCAGTGGCAGCAGCGTTGGCGGGAGATCACGACCGACTCACTGGCGGCCCTGGCCGGCCACGGCATCGCCATCAGCTTTCGGCAGAGCATTTGCGGGAGCTACGTGGCAACGCTGCTGCACTCCGGCGGCGGCGGGATTGATTCAGGTCTCTGCCCCTCGCTGCTAGAGGCGCGGCGGATCGTCCTGGGCTATGGCCTGGAGGATGCCCCATGAGCAATTTCTCTCTGGCGGAGTATCACCGCCATCCCGCCTGGTCCCCCACGGCACTCAAGGCTGCAGTGACCGGCACGATGCGGACCTGGAGCCATCGTTTCGGGCCAAGGGCCGCGAAATTCGTTCCCTCAGCGGACATGGTCAAAGGCGATCTGGTCGATGCCCTACTTACGCCCCCCTTTCGGATTGATGAGCGCTTCGCCGCGTATCGATCAATCGCCCGCAACACCAAGATCGGCGCCGCCAACTGCGCAGAAGCGGAAGCCGCCGGACTGACGCCAGTCAGCGTCGAGATGGTTAAACAGGCCCAGCGCATCGCTGATGCCCTCCACGCCGACCCAGTGGTGGGCGAGGGACTGGCGGCCCTGGACCCTTCGCTCAGCCAGCAGCCCCACTTCTGGCAAGACGAAGCGGGCCGGCCCTGCCGCTGCCTCCCCGATGTGGTCACCAGCGACGGCCGTCTGTTTGACCTCAAGAAGACCCGCAGCGCCCTGCCGCGGAAGTTCTACTGGCAGGCCAAGGACCTGGCCTACGACTTGCAGCTAGCCCACCTGGCCCTAGGCCATGAGGACCGCCATGGGCAGCCGCCGCTCGAGACCGGTGTGATCGCCTTTGAGTGGCCTAGCGATCTGAACGCCCCGATCGACTGCAGCCTGCTCATCTTTGATGGGCAGGACCTGGGAAAAGGTCTGCAGCGGCGGGAGGAGGCTTTCCGGCGGATCGCCGAATGCCAGGCCACCGGTAGCTGGCCGAGTCACGGGCGCCAGGCGTTCCGTCCTGTCTTTCAAGATTTCAGCCTTCCCGAAACCGTAGGCATTGATTTGGATTCCATTGATCTCTTCTAATGAACGACTCCACCCTCTCCACCAGTTCAGGTCCATCACCTGCCTCAGCCCTGGCCGCAACGACAGACACCCTGCAGGTGTTCAGCGGTATCGCCGCCTTTGACGCCGCCCAGCGCATGGCCAAAGCCCTGTGCTCCTCGAGCCTTGTGCCCAAGGAGTACCAGGGGCAGCAGGGGCTGGCCAACAGCTTGATCGCCCTGGAGATCGCCGGGCGCATGCGCCTCTCACCGCTAGTGGTGATGCAGAACATGACGCCGATCCACGGGCGGCCGACCTGGAGCAGCAAGTTCCTGATCGCCACGGTGAATGCCAGCGGCCGCTTCTCGCCACTGCGCTTTGTCTTTGACGCCAAGGAGCAGCCCAGCAGTTGCTACGCGGTAGCCACCGATAAGGCCACCGGTGAGGTGCTGGAAGGGGAAACCATCACCCTGGAGCTGGCCCGCAAAGAGGGCTGGTGGAGCCGCAAGGACCGCCAGGGCAACGAGACCAGCAAGTGGCAGACGATGACCGGCCAGATGCTGCGCTACCGCGCCGCGGCCTGGTGGTCGAACGTCTATTGCCCGGAGATCGCCCTGGGCTTGATCACCCAGGAGGAGGCACTCGACATCGAGGCGGTCACGGTCCGAGAGGCTGGCGGGGCCAGCATTACTGGGACTGAAATCCAGGCGCAATCTCAAGCCGCTGGGACAGCCACGGCGCCGGAAAAACCCACCGCCCGGCGCACTGCAGCTGGCTCCCGCGCTGCCGCTGTACCCAATCTCTTACGCCATCGCGAAGACAAAATGATTCCGCCGGAAACCCAAAACAGCGCCGCTGGGCGTATCGAGTCATCCCATGGGGGAAACGCTGATACACAGCAAGAGGTGATCGACGCCGAGATTGTGGACACCAGCAGGGCTGCGCCGGAGCCGGCCACCCCAGCTGAGCACCAAGGCGAGCAGCAAGGCGGGCAGCAGGAGGCCCTATCGCTGCAGGCCAGCGAGACCCCTGCCGCAGGCACCCAGCCAGCACCGCGGAGAAGCAGGAGCCAGGCCGCTGCTGCCTCGGCTCCAAGCCCGGCTCCAGCTCAAGAGGCAGCCCCAGCTCAAGAGCCTGAATTGAATCCGGTGGAGGTGGGCCTTCGCCAGATCCCACACATCGCCACCCTGCTGGAGCTCGAGCGCGCCTACGGACGCGTCAACCAGCTGCTCAGTGCGGGCCAGATCAACGACGAGAACGCCGAGCGGCTCTGGAGCGCGATCTCCAGGCGCCGCCGGCAGCTCGAGGTCAGCGAGAGCACCCAACAGAGCACGGGGGCGGGGACATGAGCACCTCCCCCCAGAAGCCGCGGCCACTGCGCCAGCGGATCGGCAACCACAAGAAGACCATCGCCATGAACAACGACACCTTTGAGCGGGTCGATGCCTTCGCCCGCAGGCACAACATCACCTGGAGCGGAGCACTGCACGAACTGGTGCGCACCCATCCGCTTATCGGCCTGCCGTCACTGCTGGCGGTTCAGGAGCGCATCAAGGCCCGCACCGGCTCGGCGCTCGAGGTGGAAGCATGAGCATCAATCTGATCGTGCTGGTCGGCAATGCCGGCCGAGATCCGGAGCTGCGCTTCTTTGAGACCGGCAGCTGCGTCTGCGAGTTCACCCTGGCGGTGAACCGCCCGCCGCGCGACGGCCAGCCCCAGGAGCCGCTCTGGGTGAACTGCAAGGCGTGGGGCAAGACCGCCCAGGTGGCGGGGGACTACCTGCGCAAGGGCAGCAAGGTAGCGATCGTCGGGCGGCTCGAATTCGAGCAGTGGAGTGACCGCAGCAGCGGTGAGATGCGCAGCAAGACCCTGGTGGTGATCGACCGCCTGGAGTTCTGTGAGGGCAGGAGCGGTACGCAGCAGCAAGAAAAAGCCGCCGACTTAGCGGCCTTCTCCGCTGGCCAGTCCGTCAGTGGCTCGGCGTCTCAGACGGCAACCGCCGCTGCAGAGGGCTCCCGCAGTTCGAGCGCGGCGCCATGGGGCGCACCCGCTGGAGTGCCAGCACCGGCGGCACCGGCCTGGACCACCAGCGGCCCCATCAGCGACGAGGAGGTGCCCTTCTGATGAGCCAGCACAACAACGTCCGCTTCGGCGGCAGGGGAAAGAGTCCCCAACTGCCGGCCTTCTGCCGCACCCGCCAGAGAAGCGCCACCACCGTGGGGCTCAGAGCGCTGCAGCAGCTGCAGTGGTTGCTGTGGCTGCTGCTGGCGCTGCAACTGAGCACGATCCTGCTGCTGCTCTCCGGCCCGGTGCCAGCTCCCCGGAGACCGCAGGCAGGAGCACCCCTCGCCACCACTGGCGCAGCTGGCGCCACTGTCCTCTCGCCTTCTCAGCTATGAGCAGCACAACCGCTTTGGTGCCCTATCCGTTCGAGGGGCACCGCATTCGGGTCAGCACCGATGAGCACGGTGATGCCTGGTTCGTCGCCGCTGATATAGCTGGCGCCCTTGGCCAGCTTGCGATCGCCAGGGGGCTGGCCAGCCTGCGGGAGGAGGAGCAGTGCCTCTATTCCCAGGAGGGGCCAGGCAGCGAGGGCTGCACTCTGGCCCTGATCAGTGAAGGCGGCCTACTGCGCTCGCTGCTGCTGGACGACAGCCAGACGGCCTGGCGGATGCGGCGCTGGCTCACCCATGAGCTGCTGCCCGCCATCAAGCGCAACCACCAGGTCAAAGCAAGGGCCCACTTATCAGGCTCGGCTGGGGAAAAGACCCAGACCGTGCAGGCGGTGCTGCGGCTTGCCGAGGAGATCATCGAGCTCACCGGTGTCGGTTACTCCGATGCGCTCCTTGCTGCCATTGAGGACATCGAGGCCAGCACCGGCCTCCACCTGGCCCCACTGCAACAGATCCTTTGCGACACCCACTCTGCGGAATCAGCTCATCAGCCCGCTCAGCCGGTTGGTAAGCCAGTCGAAGCACGGCTGGATGCAGAGCAACTGGCCGAGCGGCTGGGCCGCACGATCAGGGATATCAACCGCCGGTTGGCGGCCTGCGGCCTGCAGGTGCGCAATGACCTTGATGACTGGCAGCTCACTGCAGTCGGCTCCGACTGGGGTATCGCCCTGCCGCGCTGCAGCCGCGGCGAGCAACGGCAGCAGATCGTCTGGGATCCAGCGGTGGTGGCGTTGCTGCAGGGGGAAGGGTGATGTCAAACAGCATTGCTCTGGTCGGCCTAGCTCACGAGGGGCAGTGCGGCCTAGTGGCCCAGAAGTCGAATGTGAATCCTCGCTGTTGCAGGAGGGGCCGGTAATGGTCTCTCCAAGAGTTCGTCACAGCCGTCCGCAGCCCCCTGCCAAGCCAATCGAACTAGCCCATACCCAGGAATGGGCTGATGCCCGATCGACGGCTCCGCTTCTCGGTGTGAGCGAGAAAACCCTGGGTCGCTGGCGCAAGGCCGGCTTGTTCCGGGCTGGGGTGCATTGGCGCCGCAAATTCCCAAGCAGCAATTCACCAGTCCTGTATCACCTAGAGCGCTGTAACGAAGCGATGAATGAAGCAACGGCCCGCACGCCCCATCTCCTCGAGAAAAACTGAGCCTTTAAGGCACGTCCACGAAAGCCCTGGTTCAGTCCGTTACTGGACCAGGGCCTTTTGTTGGAGTGGGCCAGTGACGCCCTGAGAGGGGTCCAGCAGGGCTTGTAGGGAATCAAGCCGTCAGTCCTGCTGGTTTTGCTGTGTCCCGCTGCCAGAACTTGAATCTTGAGGAAGGCGGCGCCTGGTGGCTTTGCCCACATCTTGCCCACAAAGCAGGGGGCCTATCGGTGAAAAGTCAATCGGGGCGACAGGATTCGAACCTGCGACCTAGTGCTCCCAAAGCCAGATTGGCATGTTGCCCCCCACAGGGTTTTTGAGTCATACCAACTGTTTTGGCTCGGGCTGTCTGGCCTTGTCGAGACAGATCCGGTAGGTTTTGGGTGCCTTTTGGGTGCCTTTGATGCCTAGGGTCAAAAACCTGGATCACTGGGCAATCTCCTTCCGTGAGCAGGTCCGGCAGCTTGGGAGCGGCTGGACTGTGCGTGAGTCGCCAAAGTCCGGACGAGTAATGCTGAAGTTGCGTAGCCCCGTCAAGTCCGCTGGGCAGAGCAGCAATACCGAGCAGGCCGTCACCCTCCCCTTTTCGTGGACTGCTTCGTCTGCTGGTGACGCCTACGTCCGCATCCGCAACATCTACGCGCTCGTCCAAAAGGGTCACACCCTCAAGCAGGCAGCAGAGGTGGCAGCCGGCAAGGCGCCAAAGCTGATTGAGCAGCACGACTGGCCCGGTGCACTGGAGCGTTTTAAGCAGCAAAAGCTCAGCCACGGCACTGCCATCAAGCCCGAGACATGGCAGACGAAATATGTCCCTGTACTTACAGAAGCTGTTGGCCAGCTCACTAGTCGTAAACCACCCACGACGCCAGAGGACCTAATCGATGAGTGCATTAGGAAATGGGAGCCTGGCAGTCGTAGCCGCCAGGAGCGTGCACGCAACCTTGCTCAGTTCCTGAGGTACTGCGTTAGCCGTGAGCGATTGACGGCGATCTGGCAGCCACCAGCTGACCTCAAGGATGCGATTGGGCGCAAGCCTGCCAGCGCCATCAGTCAGAAAAGCAATGCAATCACTGACCAGCAGATCCTCAACCTGCTTGCCTCCTTTCCTGATGATGAGGCTGGTGGGCGCTGGGCTGATGTGATCCGGCTGATGAGTGAGCTGGGCCTGCGTCCAGTTGAGCTGCTCCACCTGAGTGTCAGGACTGACCCCAAGACCAAGACGCCTTACTGGTGGTGCAGTTACGAAAAGCGTTCTGGTGGAGGGGTTACCAAGCCACGCAGGCTGTGGCCACTACCGCTTGTCGACGCCGCACCGCTAGGCGAGCTGGATAGACCAGGCGATGTAGCAGTGGAGTGGAACTTGCTCGCGCGCTGGCAGGCTCGGCTGATCGAGCTGCCGGCGTTGCGCTCAGGTAATGGTGCTGCCGATTCCATTGCCACCTATCTGAGCCGCCGAGCTGGCTGGAAGTCCCTCAAGGAGCAAGTGGAGTCCCAAGACGAGAGGTTGACCTGCTACTCCTTCCGGCACAGCTACAGCGTGCGTGGTCATCAGCGCGGCATCGATAACGGCTCGATGGCGCTGGCGATGGGTCACAGCATCGAGGTTCACTGCCGCAGCTACCCCTGGGCAACGGAAGCTGGCGCAGAAGCTGCTTTTGCCAAGGCCAGCTCAACACTTAAGTCGCCAGGTGCAGCGCTAGAAACTCCTGGCTAAATCGCCAATTCAAGTGTCTGCACCTTTCTAAAGCAGGCTTCGTTCATGGCTTCTTCGCAACGCTCCAGCTGATAAAGAAGTGGGCTATTGGAACTAGGGAACTTGCGGCGGTAATGCACTCCCACGATGAGGAGTCCCGCAGTCCTCCAGCGTTGCAAGGTGCGCTCACTGATGCCAAGGTGCACTGCAGCCGCTCGCTGTGGAATCCAGGTCGCACCACTAGGTGGGTCTTTCAAAGCTGGCTTGCTTTTCATGGGACTAGGTAGTAGTTGGAGGCTCAGCTAGGACGGTGCGGGCACGTTTAAGCAGCTTTACGCTTTCTCGATACCAGTAGTAATCTTCTAGCTCAGAGTATTGATTCGCCTCTTCCATTTGTGCGTGCATGAATGCCAGGTGGCCAGCAAGGTCAGCGCACAAAGTGCGCAGCTCCGTGTTCATGTCTGTCTCTATAGATTGAGAAGTCATCAAAAGGGGATCTCCTGCTCACTGGGTCCCTGCTGCCACTTGGTGCTTTGGGGATTGATGTTGCCGTAGCTGGTACCACCTTGACCGTCTCGGCCCTTGCCGTTGATGTAAAAGCCTTGGACTTCGATTTCGCAGTTGCTGCTGTAGTCCCAGATCTTGCCGGGTTTATGACGGGTTTCATCATCTGCCATGTTCAACACGTATTGAGCAAAGGCAAATGCCGATTCAACCGGCACAAACAATGACATTGAGATTGGGCTTTTACCGGTTTGGTCGTACTTATTTTCCCCCGTGCTCCACTTGATTACCTGAGGCAGTGCTGCTTTGAAGTCACTCATGATTCTGTGAAAAAGGATTCGTAAAGGGAACGGGTAAAGCTGCTAAAGCTGTAGCCGTGAACGCGGCAATAAATCCAGGCCTTGCGATATAACTCGTCGGTGAGTTTTGATTGGACTAGGTTGCGGTTCTTGTATCCAGGGGTGCAGGGCCTTGGTCTCCTTTTGGTGAATTCAGCCTCCTGGCACCGGCTGGTGTGAGTCGCACCGATAGGTGCGCTATGTAAATCAGAACCGTTAGGTGCGCTGTGTAAATCCGCACTGGTAGGTGCGCTCAGTTGGTCTGCTTCTCTTTGCTCCTGGCTACTCATTCATTTACCGCGAACCTTGTCCCTAAGGAGGCGCCCGCTATGGCAGCATCAACGGGCCTGTTGCTTTGGTCTGCGAGGTAGCCCTGAGCAGAACTGAGGCAATGAAAGACTCGCCGCAGGTGGCTTGAGCTGCGCGAGGCTGAGCACTGCGCTGCAGATAAGAGCTGCTTTGACCTGCTGGTCGCTTCCCTGTTGGTAGGGGTTGTCGCACTCGTTGGTGCGCTCAGCAAATTGGATACGTAGGGCTTCATTTTGGTTGACTTGCGATAAGGCGAGCTTGAGCAGCTCCAGGGCTGCTGTTATTAGGTTTTCGGTCGCACCGCTGCTGGGCAGAACAGCACCGCTAGGTGCGCTAGGCAGAGAGGACTGCGAGTCCAAGTTGTTCTTCAAGGAAGTCACCGTGCGTTTGGAGCTGGATTTGGGCGGGGCTGATTTTTGGGGTCGCGATCTTGAAGTGCTCCTTAAAAGCTGTGAGCACCTCGGCCTTGTTTGGTGCGCTCTTTAGTGACTCGACGATGCGGCCATGGCGCTCCTTTTCAATCCAGCAGATGTCCGTATCTGCTTCCACTGCAGGCGGCCCGGACGCCCCTGGAACATCTGCTTGTGATGCCTGCGCAGGGATATGCAAATTTCGCATTGAATTGGCGGCGGCAGGCTTTGCTTTGGCTGCCGGGGCAGGGGCTGCTTCTGCCTCGTCGTCTTCTCCGGCCAGGCCGTAGATGGCAAGCAGGCTGTAGCGACGGGCATAGGTGATTGCAGATCCCAGCCCTTGCCAGTAGTTGGCGCGGCCTTCTGTTTTGAGCGGGATTGGCAGGTCACTGCAGAGCAGCTCGCCACTGATATGGAAGACGCTGGTGCGCAGCAGTATCACCTCTTCTCCTAATGGGTGAAGGGTCTGCGAGTGGCTAAGGCCATGAGCAGTGGCATTTTTAATCGCAGCTAGGGCGCCTGCTAGCGAGGTGTAGGCGCCGTAGTTGCCCTTGCTGTCACGGCCTGCGGCGTGGTGCTCGGCTTGAAAGGCAGCAAGGGCCTTGGGGAGCTCCTTGAGGCATGAGTCCATGGACAGCAAATCTGCTTACGCAAGGAATATACCCTTTGCCATACGCCTGCGTATGTATCTAACGCTCCACCGCAGCCCGCGCTTCTCGGGCCAGCTCAATGCCGCTGACGCCATCTACTCCTGAGGCCCAGCTCTCTAGGGCCATTCCTGGTTCTGAGTAGGGGCCGCTGGTTGCAAGCTCCATCAGCTCCGCTCCGCTGTAGTCCCCCCAGCCGCTGAGCACTTCCTTAAAACGGTTCAGGGCGGATGCATCGAGATTCTTGATGTGAGGCCGCAGGCTTTCCCAGGCCTCCTTGGGGCTGAGCATCTGCTCTTTGGCTACGTCTTGGAAGGCGCGCCGCAGGGCTTCGCTGCGGGCCTTGGCTTCCTCGTCGCTGATCTCCTCGCCAGCTGAAAGCTCTTGGTACGCCTCAGGTGATGGCAGCATCCCAGCAAACAGGGCAAAGAATTCAACGGCGCTGTAGGGGGTGCCGTCGTCTTTGGCTAGGGGGGTGGCTCCCTTGAGCTGATCAAGGAGTTTGCGGTCGGTGACGCCTGGATAGGACTGGCGCGCAACAGCGTCATTGAAAGCGCCAAAAGCAAGGAAGAAGGCCGGCTTGGGATCGAGCTTGCCGTTCATGGCGCAGCTGATCTGGCTGTTCCAAGGACCTTGGGCACCGGTGACCTTTGCCAGGCGATGGGGCACATCCTGCGGCCAGCCGTTGGCTTTGAACCAACGCTGGATGACGCGTCCGAACTCGGATCGCTCGGGGACGGCTCGGCTGGGGGTCGACAAGTGTGCCTGCGCAGGAGTGGTATACCCCTACGTTAGCGGAACTTTCTCTTTATCGCCTGCCTGGCCGCGCCAGCAATCCCACCTCGTAGGACGGCTCCGCCGCTAGCTGCGCTCTGCAAGCACGATCACCGTCAGCAAGGCCCCAGGGCGCTCCCCTATCGAGCAGTAGCGCTTACTGGCCTGCAGGCTCACTACCTGACTGTCATCTCGCAGCAGGGCGCCGCCAGCGCCAGCTGAGATGCCATCGAGAGTGGAGCGGCACAGCTTGTCGATGTCACCTGCGCCCTGACTGATCAGGTGCAGCGGAGCACTAGCTCTTAGCCCCTGCTTGCCGTAGTGCCCCTTGGGACGGGGGAACAGGAACACCACCTCTACCGATACGGGGGCAGCTATTAGGGGGCCCTGGTATGCGCCAACAACAGCGGCCATGACATCAGAGCGCCAGGGCTTGACCTTCTTGCTGCTCTCGACCATGACGCCATGGCCGAGATGGCGCTTGGAGCCCATGGGTCCAGGTAGCCCGTAGATGCGCAGGGTCAAGGTTGCGGCCGCAGCACCCAGCGAAGTCGTACTGGCTGGAGCGCTGTGCGACGCAGAACCAGAAGGTGCGCTGGGCAGAGCCGATTCGCTGAGCCCAACCGATGGGGTGGCGCTCAAAACGTCTCCTGGGCGCTGATCCTCCAAAACTCGCTGATCACCTGCGTTGCGGCCCCGCTTTGCTGCTCGGCTTTCTGCAGTTCTTTGATTGCTGGGCTGTAGCGCCAGCTAGCCCTGCTGCTGCGGTTCAGGGTGATCGAACCGAGTTCAAAGACCCCTGGCTGGTAGGAGAACTCATCAAGTCTTCCGGCTGCCAAATCAGCGTCGAACGCTTCTAGCTGCAGAGCCAGATCGGCTTCTGCGGCCTTGATCAGCGCCTTGAGCTCAGCCACCTTGAGCGCCCGCTGTGCTGGCGAGAGCTCTTCTGATACTGCGGCGCTGCCGCTGGTCGCTGCGCCACCGGGAGCCAGCGGGCTGCCACCGCTAGGGGCGCTCAGTAGATCGGTTGATGTCATCGCAAGTGATGCTCTAGGCACTGGGTTAGATAAAGCGGCTGCGCAGGACTAGGGACCTGTGCCGCGTCCATCGGCGCGCTGAGCGGAACTGCAGCTAGCCGCGCTCTGCAATGCCAGCTGCACCTTTGGCATGGGCCTAGGCGGTGGCTGCGAGCTGCAAAGCAGGCCGGCATAGCCAGCAGGCGCCCGGCTGCCTTTTTGTGCTGCCTGGATCAGCAGCACACCGAGCCCAAGGCCGAATAGCAAGCCAGCCTTTGTAGCGGCGTGGAGCTGCATCGCTACAGGAACTCCTGGTAGCCCATGAACTGCTCAACGGCGCCGGCCCAGGCCGCTCCGCACTGAGCAGCGGCTGCCCTGGTGATGACGCTCTTACCTGGCTTGGACCAGACCGTTAGGCACTCATCGACATAGAGCGCTGGGTGATGCAGTTTCAGCATGGACAGGTAGCCGCCTAGCTGGGCGTCGGTGCTGTAGGTGCTGGCCCTGGCGCTGCTCTGGGTTTTGAGATCAAGCAGCAGCACCTTGCCGTTGTCGTGCTGCACAAGGGCATCAAGGGAGCCGCCGATCGAGTGGCCAAGATCACAAATGCGGTATTCGATCGCCAGCGGTGTGACCTTGCTCCAAAACGCGTGTGCCACTAAAGGTTCAACCCAGTCGCCGTAGTCACCCGCATCCAGCTGCGGGCCACCGGAGAGGAAGGCTTCTAGGCAAGCGTGAACGTGCTTGCCGCGGGGTTCCCAGAGGTGCTGCGTTTTCAAGAAGACCGCCTTCTGGCTTTCGCTCTTGCTGGCTCCTGTGACCTTGGTGACGGAATGGAGCAGCCACTCCCCTGTTGGCTCCCAGCAGTAGCGGTGCCAGCTGGCATCGAAGTGGATTGGCAGGGGAGCAAGCATTCAGGGAGGCAGGCGCAGCTGCAGATCTTCTGAATATACCCCTACCTAGGCATATGAAACTAGGGAATAGGGCAGCCGCCGCTAGATCCAGTCCTCTTCCGGTGAGCCAGCCTGCTCGCTCTCAAGCAGGCCGGCTGAGGCTCGGTGCTCGTCTGGCTGCGCCAGCTCATGGTCAGGGCCCCCAGCTGGCCATGGAGAGCCAGAGCAAGGCCTGATGTCTAGGAGCCAGCGCTGGGCGATGAACTTCAGCAGCGGGTTACCCAGCCGAACGATCTCAACCTTGTGGGGCTTGCTGGCGTCCTGGATTACCCAGCCGTTCTGCCAGCACCCATCGCTTCCGAGCTTTTCGACAGCCATCCCCTTTTGGGGCTGGGGTGTGATTAAGCCTTCTGCTGCAGCCACGGCTTCTCCAGTGGCTGCAGCGGGTCCAACAGGGGGTGTGTTTAACCCCCCTCCCCCGTACGCGTGTGTAAAAGAAGAAAAAGGTGAAAAACCCTTTATTTCGTACGTGCGCGAGGGGTTTTTCCCTTTTTCACCCTTTATCACCCCCTCTGGGGGGAGGGGGGTAGCGGGGGTGAATAGGCCCGATGGCCGGCCCCCTTGCTCTGCAGGTTCGCTCTGGCCGACTTTCTCGATCAGCCCCTTAGCCAGCAGCTGCTGCAGGCAACGGTTCGCCTTGTTCCCCTGCAGGTTCAGGTGGCTGGCCAGCTCCACGCCAGAAACCTGGAAGCCTCCTAGCTCCCACCTATCTGCGATGTAGTCAAAGGCGTCTGCTTGGCGCCCGCTCAGTTCAAGCTGCGCTGCTGCTAGTGACTCCGCTTGCAGCACGCCTTGACCATCGCCATGGCACACCCAGCCGGTGTCCTCTAGCTCCACCAGCAACGTCGAACCTTTGGCGCGCCCCTGCGTCTTAACAACAACGCGAAAGTCGCTTTGCGTCTGCCCGTCGACCGGCTGCTTTAGCCAGTTCATCAGGATCGTCAGGCTTGCCGCTGCTGGCAGTGAGTTGCTTCCCCGTGAGGCATTCGTCGCGTTTCCGCCAGAGACGCTTTTGTTGGCGTGGTGGATTGCTACCAGTGTTGCTTGATGGGGCGCAAGCGCCTCCTGCAGCCGTCTGGCCGGACCATCGAATGCACTGGTGGCTTCATCGATGCCAAGCGGGCTGACGCAGGCGTGGTAACTGTCAACAAGGAACATCGCGCCAGGGTTGTCTTGCGCCAACTGGCTCAACTTCCCAATCCCCTGCTCGTTTAGGTGCAAGGGAGCGCCTGCATGCCAGAGGGCCTCTACAGGGCCGCCCATCGTTCCATCTTCTCTAATCAGGCCTTCTCGTTTGAACAGCGTGAACCAGTCATTCTCTGGCTGGTCTGTGCCAACAACGAATACCCGCGGACAGGTGCCGTGTAGTGGCCGCCCCAGGTACTCGGGCGCGCCTTGCCACCACGCTGCGATCATCCCGACCATCAGCGCTGACTTGCCAATCTTTGGTGGTGCCACAAGCAGGTTCATGGCTCCGGCCATCACGACTCCCTCCCACACCCAAGGCGTAGGAGTTGTATCCATCCGCTCCCCTTTACGCCTTGGCTCTGGGATGCCAAGCCATAGGCCACTGGCCTCCTTTAGGAACATGCTCAGCTTTGCTGGCACCGTGATGCCATTACGCACCAGGTATTCCTCAGTCCACTCCAAGGCGGCGTGATCGCTCCAGCCCCTAGTGACCTCGGCGGCGCGCTCGACGTGCTCGATCAGTACCTTGTGGCTTCTGTGGGTTTCCTCCTCTGCTTCCTGCTCGGCGGCCGATCTTGCGCTCAACTTCTTTAAGTCTTTTGCTGTAAATTTGCTCATCGGCTTTACTTGGCAGGTAATAATCTTGTTGGGTATAGATACCCAGCCTCTTCAGTTCCGTGAACGCTGCTCGTTCACGGCTGGAAGTGACTGGATTGGCAGCGTCCCAGTCGTCGAGTGCCTGGGTGCTGCGCATTTTCTGCAGGCGGGTGTAGTGGCCAGCTGCGGCTAGCTCCTCGCTAAAGGCAGCCTCCAGCCCATAGGGCACCCACTGGAGCAGCAGGTATGCACGCATCTCGGCGTCCCGCCAGCTGGCGCGCTCCGCAAAGTCGATCTGACAATGGCTAAGCCTGCTGAGCTCGCAGGCCGCTTCTTCTGGCTCCCCGCTTGTCTCCGCCTGCGCATGGGTAGGCAGTTCAGGCACGACCCTTGGCTTCCCACTTCTGCTCCGCCTCCGCCAAGGCCTGTTCCAGCAGCAAATTGATCCAGGCCGTCCTGCTGATATACGGCGGAATCATTGCCTCTACTCGCTCCATCACCTCCCCCACGATCACGATCTTGGAATCCTTCATGCCCCAAAAGTGCACTGCCGCTGCACGCTAACCGTTCCATACGGCGGCGTATTAGCATTTGATCGGACAGGGCTCATGCCCCGTCTCCGACTACTGCGCAGCGGTATCCCACGTAGCAAGTTCAGTGGCTCAGCCGGACCCCTCTCTTTCTCCCCCCTCTCTTGCGGGCACCACGTCAAGCGACGCGTCCCCCGCTGCGCCGAGCTGCTCTAAGGCCGCACTGGTAGAGGAGCCCACCGCAGACGAGCAGGACAACGCCGAGCTCCTGCGTGATGCGGCCAACGCTGAGGACGGGGAAGGAAAACCCCTCTACGCACCCACCGATCCCTCAAGACCAATTGGTGATCGCAACCCCCCGCGGCGAGTCAAAGGCAAGCCCGCTCCCAAGGCAACCAGGCCCACTCGCTACGAGGTGGAGCGCCGCATTGCTGAGGCTCAGCTTTGGATTGCACAACGCAAAGCCCTTAATCAGATCTACGAGAACGCTCGTGACAGTTGGAACGTCACGAACATCCAGACCCTCAACCGCTACCTCAACGTTGCGCGTCAGCGCATGGTCGAGGAGCTGGTTCGCGATCGCAAACGGCATCAGGCCGAGCAGATCTTTGCCCTCAATGAATGTGCCCGCCGCGCCATGGAGGCTGAGCAGTTCAGCGCTGCCGTCGGTGCCTTCCGGGTGATCGCCGAGATCGGCGGGATGCTGCGCGCACCACTCAAGCCACCTGAATCGTTGCCCGGGAGAAGGCTCTGATGGCCGGCCTGCTCCTAGATCCGGCCACCGACCTCTGGGCTGACTGGGGCCTGCTGGATGTTGCTGATCCCAACCGCAGCCAAACCCAGCAGCAGGACCAGCAGAGCTTTCGTGACTTCATCGTGGCCGCCTATCCCGGCTACGCCTTCCACACCTGGGCTGAGCGCTTGATCGCCCTGCTGCAGCGCGTTGCTGATGGCCAGCTCAATCGCCTGATCGTCTGCTGTCCGCCAAGGCTGGGGAAATCGCTCTTGGTTTCCAAGCTGTTTCCCGCCTACTGGGTGAGCCGCTACCCAATACGCTTTTGCGCCATTGCTTCCTACTCAGCTGAGCTGGCCTATGCCCATAGCCGAGAAGCGAGGCACTACTACCGAGCTGTTGGCCATCCCCTCTCCAAGGACTCCACCGCCGTTGGTAACTGGCTCACCCCCGAGCGCGGTGGCTGTATTGCTGCTGGGGTGCGGGGACCATTTACCGGCAAGGGCTACGCCCTTGGGATCATCGATGACCCGTACAAGGGCCCAGAAGATGCCAACTCCGCAGCTCAACGCCAGAAGCTGATCGAGTGGTTCCAGTCCGTCTGGCTGACTAGATCGGAACCAGGCGTAAATGGCGCCGCTGGCGCCGCCCAGGTGGTGGTGCTTACCCGCTGGCATCAGGACGATCTGATCGGGTGGCTGCTGGAACAGGAAAGTGGCGCCGCACCGCAGCACTGGCAGGTGCTCAGCCTGCCCGCCATTGCTGAACATCCAGCCCAGCAACTGCGCTTTCCAGATACCTGCAGCCTCGAGCCTGATTGGCGCCAGCCCGGTCAACCCCTATGCCCAGAGCGCTTTCCTACTGCGGAGCTTGAGCAGATCCGCATCCGCGCCGGCAGCTACTGGTGGAATGCCCTCTACCAGCAGCGGCCATCACCAGCTGAGGGGCTGCTGTTTCAGCGGCACTGGTTGCTGCAGACGCCGCACAGAAGCCAGCCCCATAAGGGCAATCACCAGAAAGGCCAGCAGAAGCCCTTCTCCCCGTTGGTGCTCAGCTGTGATCTGAGCTTTAAGGGCGGCGAGGGCAACGACTACTGCGCTTTTGTGCTGCTCGGTCTGCTTGCAGAGCAGCGAGCTGTTCACCCAGCAGTTGAGGCCCATGGCCAGGGCCTGCAGCTACATCGCACCGCCGCTTCTGCGCGCAGTGGAACAGTCGCGCCGGTAGGTGCACTTGGCAGATCAACAGCACCGAGTCACCGCATTGAGGTGCTCTGGAGTCAGCACCACCACCTGGATCTGCCTGGTGTTGTCAAATTCCTTGGCCAGTGCCTGGCCACGCTCAAAGCGCAGGGGCTAGGCCCCGATGCGGTGCTGGTAGAAGACGCCGCCAATGGCCCGGCGGTATGTCAGCTGCTCCAGCGCCAGATACCTGGACTTATCGCAGTGCGGCCAGCAGGCAGCAAGGTCAGCCGCGCCCATGCCGCCGCCCCCTTGCTTGAGGCCGGCCAACTGGGCTTTTGCCACGGCAACGACGACCTGATCACAGAGCTGCTGGGTTTTCCCAATGCCGCCCATGACGACCTGGTGGATGCCTTCTGCCAGGGGGTGATCTGGCTGCAAAACCAGCACTGGCGAGGCAGCGGCAGCACTGCCGCAAGACCGCTTCTCTTCTCCCGCTGAGGGGGCATAGCCCCCTCCCCTCACTGCCGCCCTGCCATGAGCCCTACCTCCCAAAACCACTGCCGGCAGCGACCCTGCCGTTCGCCCCACGGCGCTGCTGATGCCCTGGTGGTTGAGCATCTGCCCTTTGCGGCCAAGGTGGCGGCCAACTACGCCCGCCGCACTGGCCATCCCAAAGAAGACCTCGAGCAGCTGGCAGCAATTGGGCTGATCAAGGCCTCACGCCGCTACGACTGCAAGCGGGTGAACCGCAGCAGCTCCAACTTCATCGCCTACGCCAGGCCGTTTGTGAACGGTGAGATCACCCACTACTTGCGCGATAAGGGGTTTCTGATCTCGGTGCCAGGCCGCTGGCGGGAGCTACATGCCAGAGGGCAGAAGTTGCTGCGGCAGGGCATAGCCGCAGATCAGATCCCCAAGCAGTTGGGGCTCACACCGGAGCGTTGGGCTGAGATCGCAGCCGCTTGCTCGGTCCGGGTGGTGGCAATGGCTTCTCCAATTCAGGAATTCGAGCTTTAATCCTCCTGGGCTTGCTTGAGAATCGCTGCCACCAATGCATCACTGAGGTAATAGCCCTGATCCCGTAGTGCAAATAGCAGAGGCGAGCAAACTTTCACCAGTCCCCGTTCCTTTGCAAGCACGAGCACTGCAGCGGTGCCAATGATTGCTAGTCCCTGGTTTCGAGCTTCTGCGCGACCGCATCGGTCGTCTACGACCAAAAGAACCGACTGGCCGGCAACCTGCTGGCTCAGGGCCAAGCCAATCGCACTGGCTTCTCCTGCATCCACCCCGGGGTTGAGCGGCCTGTATGGATCAATGCCCTGCGCCAGAGCTGGTGCGATCTGCAGCCAGCCCTGCTCAAAGGCTCCCTGAAGTAACTCCACACCTGGATAGGCCGGGGTTCCCGTAGCGGCAGACCCCAGGCCGATTTCTGCCGCAATCACCTCAGTGATCCATACCTTGCCAAACAAACCAGCTAGCAACGCAACCTGATCGATGCGGGCCAGCCCAATCAGCGGGCCTGCATCAGCGATTACAACCTTCATCTGTGCTGGCCCTCAGGCGTGCTCGCCAAACCAGCGGCGTGCCGCAGCCAGATCGGCATCCAGTTCACGCTGCTCAGCTTCCACAACAGGGATCTTTAAAGAGGAGAGGATCTCCAAGAAGCGAGGCAGGGGCAGCCCGGCGATTTGTGCTGCTGATCCAACCGAGATCGAACCGGAGCGAAACAGTGACAGCGCCAGACCCGAGCGCACCGCAGCCGTATCGGGAAGACCCAGGCGGTCCAGTGCCACCACTAAGGCGGTGGGTTGCTGGTGGCTGGTCACCAACGCCATGGCGTCAGCCTCTGCGGCTTTGAGGACCGTGGAAGGGTTGCTCTTGAGCTGGCGCACCGAAAATGCCTGCATGGTGTTCCTACGTGCTGTAGGCATTCTGCTGGGTTGGCTGCGGAATGGTGAAGTTCTTGCTCGTTAATCCCAGGGATGGCTGCAAATGCTGGGGGCTTAGTGCAGCGGTTCAGGCCATAGGTCTTTTCCCATATCTGCACAAGTGGCCCCCTCTAAGTCGAAGACAAGCGCATTTACCTGCTCGACAAGGGGTTTTTGATCTCCGCTCAGGTCAGCTGGGGGGCTGCGTGCCAGAGGTCAGAGGCTGCTGCAGGAGGAGGCCTGTGCTGTGCAGGTGGTCCCAATGACGATGGAAACCCAAGAGACGGATCAGAGCAGCTGCTCATCCCTGAGCTCGCCGCTGACGTAGCGATGTAAGACGCTGCTGATAAGGGTTTGGTAAGGCATACCCAGCCGCAGCGCCCTGACGCGCAGGGCCTCTAGGTCAGTACCGGAAAGCCGGATGTTTATTCGTTGGTCTTTCTGGCCGGTGACCTGGGCTGACTCTCTGAGCTGATTGAGCAGATCAGGAGTGGCAATTGAACGCAGCGCGCCCGATTCCACAGCTTCTAGGAGCTCACGCTCGTCTTGATCGAGCGAGTCGTTGCTAGGGGAAAGGTGGCTTTGCATCGTCATGGCGTGTCTCTACGGAGGTAGTCGCGTGTGGCTTCGCGGCTAGGGATAATCGTTTTGAGAAAGAGGTAGTCGTCGTCTTCCACGTAGGGGACGAGGTAGACGTATTGATTCACCTCAACAACAAGGATGCGCTGGCTTGGATATTGCTCTGGATTGGGGTGGGCCAACACATCGAGCAAGCTTCCAGTTTCGATGGCCACCACAACAGCCTCGAAATGGATGGAGCGCTGGGCACCGAGCTGCTGGTTTTCATCACTGCTCCAGAGAAAGGGCTTCATGAGCGCAGCCCAGGTTCTCTGTCTGCCGTTTGTCATCAAGCAGCACTGAGCTGCTGCGGCAAGAGCTAACAGCCGAGTGCCCTGGTGGATGGAGCCTGAATTGCCGATCTCCCTCCACCCGACCTTGGCGGCCCTGCTGCCCCGGCTGCAGCTGGTGCAGGACTGCTGGCACCTGCTGGCTAACTCCAATGGCTTAGACCGCAGGGAGCACTACCTGCCCCGCGGCGAGCGCGAACCTGAATCCGCCTACCGCCGCCGGGCAGAGACAGCCCTGCCATCGGGCTTCTTTCGTGATGCCCTGCGTACCTTTGCCGGGATGCTGGCCTCAAGCCACTGGCGGGAGCTGCCGGCCTCGCTGCAGGCGGTGATCAGTGATGTGGATGGCTGCGGCACCGACCTGGGCGTGTTCCTAGAAGCCGCTGATCTGCTGGTGCTCAGAGATGGTGCTGCCCTGGTGGGTGTGATCCCGCCTGTTCACCTCTGGCCTAGTGAGGGTGATCGCCAGCAGGCCTTGCGCAATGGCGACCGGCTCTCCTTGCCGCGGCTGCTGCTTATCGAGCGGGGAGATGTTCTGCACTGGCATCTGCCTGGCAACCATGCACTGCCAGATGCGATCACCTGGCGTGAGCGGCGCCCCGATGCGCTCTCGCCCTCCAATCAGACAGCGCCACCGCAGGATCACCCGCCCCACCCCTGGCAGTACCTGACGGCTTCTCTTGTTGGTGATGGCCCCGGAGGGGCTGGAATGGAGCTGAGCACCGAAACCCTGGTGGCCGATCCCCAGGCCCCCAGCGGCTGGCGCACGCAACGCCTTGATCAGCGCCACTACCGCGGCATCAACCAACTACCCGCTATTTGGTATGCCAGCCATGGCGCTGCTTTTGGCGAAGGGGAGTTGCCCCATCTGGGTCTGGCGCACCAGTACCTCAACCACTTCCGCTGCCAAAGCGACTACCAGGAACTGCTGTACCGAACGGCGCTTCCCGTTGGGGTGCGCACCGGAGTGCAGGGTCCCATGGGTGGGGCCGGCTCTGCCGGCGAGCCGGTGGTGCTGGGACCAAACAGCGTCATCGACCTGCCGGAAGGTGCCAGCTTCCAGTTCGTCGAAATCCAGGCCCGGTCTTTGGCGGAACACCGCGCCTGGCTGGAATCGCTGGATCAAGGCATGCGCCGTGATGCCCTGATCCCCGCTGCTGCCCAGGGGGCACCGCGCACGGCAATGGAGATCTCAATGGCCGCCTCCCAGGCCTACGCCCTGCTGCAGAGCCAGGCGATACAAAAGGCCTCGATGTTTTCTTCTCTGCTGCAGCACTGGTGCGCCATCACCGGTGAAGCGCTGCCAGTGCAGGAGGGCCCCGCCCTAACAGTTGAGATCAGCCCGCTTGCACCAGCACCAAAGCCCCAACCAACCGTGAGCGAGATGCTGCAGCTGCAGGAGCGGGGAATCATTAGCGAGCAGGCCCTGCGGCAATGGCTGGGGGATCTGGCCGGTATCGCCCCGGCATCTACATGACCACCAGCAGCCATCTGCCCAGCGCACCTATCGGTGCGACCTGGCAACCGAGCGACCAGGAAGCCATCCGGCAGGCCCTGGCCCTATCGGCGACGGTTCCTTGCCTCGATGCCATCGGCCGTGCCATGGCCGATCTAGAGCGTCAGCACCCGGCGGGGGTGCTCAGCGCCCGGGCCCTACTGGATGCGGTGGCGTTAATTGACAAGCACCTGCTGGCCGGAGGTATTGAGCAGGAGCAGGCGATCGAGAGGACCAGCCGTTCCGGTCCAATCGCTGGTTCAGTGGCAGCAGCCGGTGACGCACCACTGCAAAAGGCGGATGTGATCGCCTACGACACGGCGTTGCTGCGGGAGGAGCGGGAGACCGTTTATGCCAACTCTGCTTCTCCAGCAGCAGCGCTGCTAAATCAACGCCGCCGCTACAGCGAGCAGCTGTTGTTGCTCCTGCCGGGCTTGAGCAGCTGGATGAAATTCAACGTCGCTGCCCCAGGGATGGCTGGAGGCACGGCCTTGCTCCGGGGTTGATGATCTCCCCCCGCCAGTTCACCAGTGGTAAGCACCAGCGCAACTCAGTGCTTTGGGGCCCCACCCCCTTGCAGTCGTTTGCCAATGCCCGGCTGCTGCTGGGCGAAAACGCCATACCTGGTGACACCACCTCTGCTGTGGTGGCTAGCCACGTGCTCGAGTGTTTTCTTGAGCGCTCCCGTTACATCACCGCCAGAGATAACGGCCCTGGTGTTGATACCGGTGACTTCACCTTTCAAGGGATGATCTGCCGTGCCACCCGGCTGCCGCCTAGCCCTGGTGCGATCTGGCTGAGTAGGGAGCTGCAGTGGAGTCAAAACGGCCGGCGTGTCTCCGCTGCCGGCAGAACCGTTGTGGCCCCCTGCGAAGGTTTGATCTGGCTTGGTGATCTAACCCTGCTCAATGCAGCAGGTGATGCAGGTGTCGATCCCTATGCCCAGTACACCTTGTTCACCGTGCTGGAGTTTGGTGCCAGCTATGGCTCAGGCGGCATTGGCGCTCTGGTGCAGCCGCTGATTGGTGAGCGGGTATTTGGCACGCTCAAGCCGAACCGAGTCGTATGACCCATGCCTCGGCAACAGGTAGTGACAGCACCGCGATGGGCTGCCGATTTCACTGACAGCCGAGACGGGTCATGGCCACAACCGCAACGCACAACAGCTCTAGGGCCAGCGACGAGAGCAGCGAGATGCTCGAGCAGCACCTTCATGACGCTGCTGAACTAGAGAGCAACACAACTGGCGACTATCCGCCCGATGAACGCCAGGGCGGAATTGCTTTGGCTGATTCAGGCGAGACCAGCACCACCGAGAGCAAGGCGGGCAGCGGCCTGGGAGAAGCCCTCAAGGCTGAACGGCGCCGCAGCAACAACCTGGAAAAAGAACTGCGGGGTGTGCGGCAGCAGCTGACCCGCTTCTCTGAGATCAACCCGGAGGAATACTCCCGCCTGCAGGAGGCAGAACGGCAGAAGCAACTGCTGGAGCAGCAGGTAGAGCTGCGCGAACGGCAGATGGAAGAAGCCTCCGCCATGAAGGTGGCAACCGTGGCTGCCGAACGCGATGGCGCCCAGGCCCTTGTGCTGGCCTTGCGCAAGGAACGGCTGCTGGAGCGGGCTTTTTCAGAAGCTGAGGGCCGCACCGGCGGCGACGGGCGCGGCACCTTCTTTGATGTCTTTAAGGGGCAGCTAGGGGAGAGCTTTCGCCTCAGCGCCGGCAAGGACGGAAGTGATGTGCTCGAACCACTCGACAGCCAGGGCCAGCCGTTGCTGGGTGATGACGGCCGGCCGCTGAGCACCGCTGACTTCCTCGATCAGCTGCGCATCCACCCCGTCTATGGCTTCCTGTTTCAGCAGCGCGGTGCCATGGGTACGGGGACACCTGGACTGGCAATAACGCCAGCAGCTAGCGGTGGCTTTGGCGAGGTGCTCAACCCCCAGGCGATGAGTGCCAGTGAGCTCTACCGCGCTGGCTTTACGACCAGTGGCGGCCGCAACAGCCGCCGGTGAGCTGAAAGCCATGGCGAGTTGGCGCTACTACCTGGCGTTTTGGAGCCGCAGGAGCACCGCCACGGTGGTGCCTGCCAGCAGCGCAAGCCAGGCCCGCAGCCGCGCTAGTGCTCGCCATAAGGCGGGCTATGGAAGCTTGGTGTCAGTGCAGCAGGCAAATGCTGCCGATAGCCGCCTGATTCACCAGGGCGGCTGGGTAAGACGCCGTCGTAATGGCATCAGTCCCCAGTTCGGAACTGCTCGCTCCAAGGCCAGTGCCCGCAGGCAGCGCAGCGCTTATCGGGGCTGGCTGTAACGACTGATCAAAGTGTTCCCCTCGATACAGCCAAGTGGTTTGCTGGCTGGCCATGGTGATGAGCTGGGTCGCACCCCTAGGTGCAGCCGGCAGAACTGAAAGAGAACGGATGCAGATTTCAACTAGCCAAGGGGCAGAGCGTTGCTACCGCCTGATTGATGATGGCTGCGAGCCGCACCGTGAGCTCGACGCCCAATACAGCAGCCTTGATGACGCGATCGCTGATGCCATTGCCTGGGTAGAGGCGATCACTGAAAGCAACCACCCCGCTGCACTGATCGGCGTGGAGGTGTCCACCACTAAGGGGGGCTGGCGCACCTGCCGTATGCCCGGTCCTTTGCTTTGCCCGTTGCCGCGCTGACGTAACTGGCAGACCAAGAGGCTGCACAGAGCTGCTCAAAAATCCAGCAACAGAAAACCCCCGGGGTGAGCGGGGGATTGTCTGGAGCGGCCGGGCAAGGGAGTGCAGGCGCTCATGCCGGCACCTAACTCTCTGGCGCCTGCTTTCACTGTGCAAGAAATCACAGCTGGCGGCTGCCTGCGCGCAACAAATGCTCACTAGCAACCGCCTAGCTACTGCTCACTCCTCCTCTGCGCTGCCCAAAGGAATAAGTTTGATCTGCTTTTTGCCGAGCTTGATCTCGAACTCATCGCCTGGCTTGAGGTCGAGCATGGCGGTGTAAGCCTTGCCCACCATGAGATTGCCGTTGAACTGGATCTTGGTGGTGTAGCTCAGCTTGCGGCCACCCTTGCCCCGGCCGGCGCTATCGGCACCAAGGCTTACACCCTTAGCGCCCAGCAGGGCCTCATAGAAAGCGGTGAAGTTGAGGCGCTCGCTG
>NZ_JAGQBD010000021.1:0-48764 GCF_024345455.1 Cyanobium sp. T1G-Tous | reverse complement strand
TCCTGACCTTCCGCCACCTGTTGGAGAAGCACGAGCTGGGCGAGCAGATTTTTGAAACCGTCAAAGCCCACCTCAGCGCGCGAGGGATGACGATGCGCCAGGGCACGATCGTTGATGCCACCTTGATCGCGGCACCCAGCTCCACCAAAAACAAAGACGGGAAGCGGGATCCAGAAATGCACCAGACCAAGAAGGGCAACCAGTGGTATTACCGCTTCTCGGGGCTACGCCTACGGAATGAAGGTCCATATCGGCGTCGACAAGGACTCTGGTCTGATCCACTCGGTTGTGACCACGGCCGCCAACGTGCATGACCTCACCCCGGCGGCTGAGCTGCTGCATGGCGATGAAGAGCTGGTGTACGGCGATGCCGGCTACCAAGGCATTGCCAAGAGACCCGAGATGGAAGGGATGGCAGCGGAGTTTCGGGTGGCAATGCGACCGGGCAAACGCCGAGCCCTCCCTCATACCCCCGATGGCAGGCTGCAAGATCTGATAGAAACGGCCAAGGCACATGTCCGCGCCAAGGTCGAGCACCCGTTCCGAGTGATCAAACACCAATTCGGGTTCCAGAAAACCCGTCTGCGTGGCCTGGCCAAGAACCGCTGCAAAATCAATGTGATGGCAGCGCTGACGAACCTGTTCCTGGTCCGTCGACGTTTGCTTGCAACAGCATGACGAGGGGATTGGTGTGCCCCAAAGGGGCTGTTGAAAGGTTCAAGACAGAGCTGTAAAGCCAAAAACCCACCCAAATGACCAGCGAGCCGAGCCAATCAGCTGAGAAATGTTGATTTCGGTGGGTTGGTCGGTTCAGCTGCTGCGAACACCCCTGTTGCCCAGAGTTTCCCTTGCTACCGTAATCTACGCAATCAGCAGCTCCCATCAAATAGTCCAGTCAATAAGGGAGCGGTATTTCTGTCGTTACTCAATTCGGTGGTAACACTGAGCTGGATAGAAAGCTGGGTCTGGACCACGTCCTTATTTCGGATGTACTTTCCAGCCGCGACTCACTTAGTCTTATTGCCGTGTTGCAACTTCAAGAGACGCTTGGTGTACTAGTCATTTCACAAAAAGATTTTTTCGACGCTTGCTCAAGCTATTCGAAGTACATTAATGAGTCAGTCCGGAAATGACAATCAAGACTGAGCATTCAACTGTTGTCGGTGCTAATGACCGTGTTATTTCGCTTGTCTCAACCGGCTTAACTGCATTACGGCTCAAGCAATTGTTAGTCTTCCAACCAGGCTGGACAAAGACGGCAAGCCGGTTAAGTTCAACAATAGCGAGGGGTACGCCTTTGAAGAGGGGGCTGCTTGGGTTGCTAATGAAATGAACGCACCTTTAAATGGTTTTGAACGACATGCGACCCCATCGGTGGGTGGTTCTTCACCATCATAAGAAGGCGTGGGGTCTGTTCTGGGCAGGAGGAGGTCTGGATCAATCCGCCACCCTCAGAAAACGACATCACTCCAGCTACGTTGGTGATGGCCGCCTGAGTGGTGGCAGGGGCGTCACCTTTCCCGACAGCCTCCGTCCGGAGATACCTCCGTGATCTCAGTATTGTGTTAAATCTTCGGTTGAAAACTACGCGAAAGTGTCTTCACTTGCGAGGGCAAAGCAAAGGAATCTTTCAGATTATTTGGCGTATTTAAAGTATTCGAAGTCTTTGGCAAGGCTAGTGGCGACAATGGCCTTTGTCTCATGCTCGTAATAATCTTGCCAATTGGCTTTCCGATTTGATCGATTTTCCATTAGCTTACTGAAAGAGAAAGAATATTTGATTTCGCGAGCAATGCATAGATCGTTAAGTCTTCTGATGGCGAGCCTCATGTCTTGTTCGAACCTCTCTGCCTTTGCAATAAAGTTGATTCGATAATCTTCTATATAATTCCACTGAAGAAGGGGCGAGATCGCCTTTGATCTATAATCAGTCTGATTTTGAGCTTCTACATGGTGCGGCATGTCGGCTAATATGCATTCTCTAAAGCTCATGGATTTATAAGGAGGTATGTTCTTGTGATATTGATACCAGGATACGGTTCGGTCATAGGGATTCCTGGCGACGCAAAAGACAAACAGATCATTTAAATTGCACTTATTGTATAAGATTGCCGCTCGCTGGTGATTTTCGTATATAATGAGAGATCTCGTAGTATCGCTATCGCGGTTGGGGCCAAGCTGCAGCATAGCTAGAACTCTCTTGCTTGCACATTTTGGAATCGATGTAAAAGCGGCAATTCGCGTTCTGTCTAAATTATTGTGGATAATCGAATGCTTAATTGTATTTGCTAGGACGTCTTCAGAAGAAGTCTTTGCGGGGCTTGCGATGGGACTCCGATAGATTTTGTTGAGAAATTGACGTAACACGTGAGTGTGATGAGCGATTGAGGTGATGTAATTCTGGAATGGGAGGCTCTCAGCAGTGCCGGCTGAGCTGGCATTTACTGAAGTGACGGATGCTAAGGATCGACGCGGATCTCCCAGCCTGAGAGGACGGTGGGCCGCTCTCCAGGGCCGCGGGTGATCCTTTAGGCGAAGCGACTGCCGTCGGGGCTGATGAAGCTCACCAGGCTCTGGCCGTCGGGATACATCGCTGTCCCGATGCAGTCGGGGGTGACGCTGTAGGTCGCGAGCATCGTGCCGGTGGCGCCACCGGTCCCGCGGTAGGTGAGTTCAACGCCACCTTTACCGTCGTACACCTCACGGCCGGCTTCGGCGTAGGGCTTGCCATCCAACATGCCGACCGAGCTGTAGATGTAAGTGCCCTTCAGGGTGGCGCTGTTGCAACGGCCGGAAGGAGAGGAGGCCTGTTCCGCCCATGCGGCCGGAGCCCAGACCAGTGTCAGCAGGGATGCCAACAGGGCAGGCAGGGCTAGCAGTCACAAACGGGCAACCACGGAAAAGGAGCAAGACTTGCTCCAGACAGCATGACGTATGGTGGGATTTGTAAAGTTTCCAACGCGGCGTCGGTCGTCTACCGGCTGACCTACTCGACGGCCAGGACCGCCACAAGCTGCTGAGAGCGTGGCTAACGGGCGAGGAGTGAGTTGAGGACAGCGGCAGCAAGGCAGTACTCAGCCCAGCATCCTGATCCAGACCCACCACAGCAGAGCCACAGGCACCATCGCCAGAGCCAGCACAGCAAGGCTTAGAAGCTGTTCTGAGTTCAATTGGTCCACTTTGTCCTTGCAACCAGACGGGCCGCCACAGGCTGCTGAGAGCGTGGCTCAGGGGGAAGGGTGGTGGTTGGGCCGTGAGGGGTGAAGACACATGCGCACCCTTGCGACCGCTCCTTACTTCTGTTTCTACTTCTGTTTGCTCTTGTTGAGAACCGTTGAGAAGTCAGTTGTGGAGAGGCTTTTGCCTGGTTTTTATAAACTCTTCCTCCAGCAACATATTGAATTGCAGTAGTTGGCTGTCGCTAAGTAGTTGGCGACCGGCTAATGCAAAGTGCTGCTCGAGGAAGGCGCGACCCTGGCCCGGATCCCACTCCAACTGGCTAAGGAGCTCCTCACACTGGCTGAGCAGCTCCTTGCGCCGTAAGGGAGGTGGTGCGCTGGCGGGGTCGCTGCCATCGGCAAAGCCCTCCAGGGCCTGTAGGTAGGCGAGCAGGTCCCCGTAGCTGGTGAGGCGGTTGCGGTTGGGGTGGCCGAATACCCGCTCTAGATAGATGGCCTCCTGCTCTCGATTCCAGCCGAGCCGCTGCAGCTGCAAATCCAGTCGGGCCAACTCGCTGCTCCAATCCTCCGGGTCGGCCGGCGGTTCTTCGATCGCCTGAGCCGGGGGGGGGCTGGGCGCCGCTGGGCGCTCGGCTTGGGGTTTGGGCTGAACCTGGGCGGGCGGACTACTAACCCTGACGGGAGTGGGGGCGCTCGAAGTGGGGGGCGCGGCCACTGGAAGGTGTTCACCCAGGCGTTGGCGCGCTCGGTCTTCTGCTGCCTCGGCGGTCGATGCTTCGCCCAATGCCGCGTCGATTACCTGGCCAGCACGGCTTATTTGCACCAGCACCACTCGGCTGCCTGCTTCGGCATGGAGCAGCTGGACGTTGAACTGCAGCTCGCCTAACGGATGCTCCAACCCAGCTTTCTAGAGTGAAACCCATCTTGACCCGCTGCAGCCCGTGGAAGCGGAGTCGATCCAATCCCTCACCCCCCTGCTCAACCAAGCAGACCAGTGGCGTGAGGTGCTGTTGTTGCTGCCCCTGTTGGTGGCCCTAGAAGCAGTGCTCTCCGCCGACAACGCCATTGCCCTGGCGGCGATCGCCCGGGGCCTGGAGGATCCGGCCCGGCAGCGCCAGGCCCTTAATCTCGGCCTTGCTCTTGCCCTGGTGTTTCGGCTTGGTTTGATCGTGGCTGCCCGCTGGGTGCTCAATTTCTGGCCGCTGCAACTGGCGGCGGCGGCCTACTTGTTGTGGCTGTGCGGGCGCCACCTGCTGCTGGTGTGGTCTGAGCCCGAAGAGGCGGCAGGCGATGCCGCTGCAGCCGATGGCTCCGACTCTGCTGGAGCCCAGCCCGGCTCCCTGCACCACGCCGGGCTGGGCTCAATTGTGGCCACCCTGGCCCTTACCGATCTGGCTTTTTCGCTTGACAGCGTTGCTGCAGCAGTGGCGGTGAGTGACCGGCTGTGGCTGGTGATGGCCGGTGGGGTGATCGGGGTTATTGCACTGCGACTCACCGCTGAACTGTTTATTCGTTGGCTTGAGGTTTACAAGCACCTGGAAACGGCCGGTTATCTGGCGGTGGGTCTGGTGGGCATTCGGCTGCTGCTGCGTCTGGGCTTGCCCCAGGTGGTGCCGCCGGAGTGGCTGCTGCTGCTGCTGGTGGCTGCCTTGTTTGCTTGGGGCTTCTCGGTGCGCCTGCCTCTGGCGCCGAAACCACTGGAGCCATGAGGGTGGAGCTGCGCCAGATCGGCAGCGATCGCCTGCTCGATTGGCTTGAGGTGCCAGAGCTGGCTGAGGTACCCCCGCCAGGCCGCTGGCTTGAGGCTGGCGGCCGCAGTTTTCTGGTGCTGCAGCGGCGCCACCGCTATCAATTGCGCAATGGCTGCTACGAACTTGCCAGCGTCGCTCTGCAGGTAAAGCCCCAGCGCCAGCCCACCGATGCCCGCTGGTGGCAAAACCAGTGGGTGATCGGGAACCCCGACTGCCGTTTCAACGCCCGCAGCCCGCTGCTGCGCTGTGCCGTGCTTCCCGATGGCCCATGCGAGCGCTGCAGCCACTTCGCCTGTCCCTAGGGTGGGGGATCACGCAACACCTGCAATCCGTCAGCCCTCTCCAAGATCCGGCACCGCGATTGCCGATTCCAGTCCGGCGGCGGTGGACGCTGCTGCGCTCAGCAGCGATGCTCCTGAGCTGCTCGACTTTGCATCGTTTGGGCTGGGTGAGCCGATCTTGAAGGCGGTAACCGAAAAGGGTTACACCAAGCCCTCACCGATCCAGGGCCAGTGCATCCCGGCGGTGCTGGCGGGTCATGACGTGATGGCGGCGGCCCAGACAGGCACGGGCAAGACCGCCGGTTTCACCCTGCCGATGCTCGAGCGGCTGCGCCACGGCCCCCACGCCCGCGCCGGCATTGTGCGCTCCCTGGTGCTCACTCCCACCCGCGAGCTGGCTGCCCAGGTGGGCGAAAGCGTGCGGGCCTACGGCCGCTACCTCGATCTGCGCAGCGACGTGGTGTTCGGCGGGGTCAAGGTGAATCCCCAGATTTCCAGGTTGCAGCGCGGCACTGACGTGCTGGTGGCCACCCCGGGCCGGCTGATGGACCTCTACCAGCAGAAAGCCCTGCGGCTCGACCGGGTCGAGATCCTGGTGCTCGATGAGGCCGACCGGATGCTGGATATGGGCTTCATCCGCGATATCCAGAAAATCCTGGCCCTGCTGCCGCCCAAGCGTCAAAACCTGCTGTTCTCAGCCACCTTCTCTGGGGATATTCGCCGCCTCGCCACCGGTCTGCTGCACAACCCCGTGCAGCTCCAGGCCACTCCCGAAAACCGCACCGCTCCCACGGTGGAGCACCTGTTGCATCCCTGCGACATGGACCGCAAGGCTGATCTGCTCAGCCACCTGATCAGCAGCAACAACTGGCAGCAGGTGCTGGTCTTTTCCCGCACCAAGCACGGTGCCAACCGCATGGCCGAGCGACTCACCCGCGAGGGGATGTCGGCTTCGGCTATCCATGGCAACAAAAGCCAGGGAGCTCGTACCCGAGCCCTGGCCGACTTCAAGGCTGGTTCTTTGCGGGTGCTGGTGGCAACAGACCTGGCGGCCCGGGGCATTGATATTCACCAGCTGCCCCATGTCGTCAACCTAGACCTGCCGAACCAGGCCGAGGACTACGTTCACCGGATCGGCCGCACCGGCCGGGCCGGCCACAACGGCCATGCCATTTCCCTGGTGGCAGCAGAGGAAAGTGAGCTGCTGCGGGCCATTGAGCGCATGATCGGCACCCGTCTGCCGCGGCAGGAGGTGCCCGGTTTTGAACCCAAGGTGCTCTCAGCTCCACCCTTGGATCTCAGTGGTGGTCGGGGTAAGGGCAGGGGCGGTGGTGCTCGCCGTGGTGGACCTCCAGCAGGACCCTCCCGCAGCGGCAGCAGCGAAGGTGGACGCCGGGGTCGCTACAGCTCTGGGCGCTGATCTAGCCCTAACGGCAGCATTCGACACACCGGCTAAGGGTTGTCTCCGCTCGGATGGAGCCGTTGAAGTCTCCCCCTATGCCCTACGAGCCCGGATCCCCTGAATGCCGCGTCCTGATCGACTGCAAGGTTCAGATTGAGTCGATGCTGCTGGCCCTGGGGCGCATCGACAACAGCCAGCACATCCGCGACCAGCTGTTGTCTGTGCACAACCAACTTGAAGGGCTGCACGCCATCCACCGCAAGGCAGTTGCCGCTCCCCAGTCTGCGGGCCAGCCTTGAGAATCAACCAGCCGCCGGGGCAGCTAGGAGCCCGCTTTTCTGCTGTCCCAGTTCAAAACCGTGACAGGTGGCATAGGCGCTGGCCAGGGTTGCAACCCGGCGGCGCCTGTGGGGCTGCTGCTCGTGGCTGACCACGTAGCGGCCTGTCGTTTCCCTGTAGATCAGGCAACCATTGCCGGTTTCGCCGACGTAGGACAGTTCGTTTCCCATGGTTGCCGAGCAAGGTCTCTCTCCTCTTTAGCTGCAGTTACTGGCCTTGAAAAGTGAGGGAGTCCTAACAACACAGAACTTAAATTGGCCCTAGGGGGCCCCAAGCTGATCACCTGTGTTGCAGCCAAGTTGTTGCAGCAGGCTCTGGCCTTGGGCAGGGGACTTGCCCTCCAATTGGGCAGCTCGTACCAGCAATGGGCAACCAGCAGTGCCAACCACTAAGCCCGCATCGGCAGCAAGGGCCAGCACGGTTCCTGGTGCCGCTGCTGCCGACAACGCTCCTTTCGACAACACTCCTGGCTCTACCAGTAAGCAGCGAGCTTCTGGACTCAGTTGAGAAGCGAGCCTGGCGACCAGAGGTTCGGTGGCTAGAAGTTTCAGTCGCTTGCCCTGCCACTGGGTGACAGCGCCGGGGTACAGGCTCATGACCCGACGATGAATTTCCAGAGCCGACTGGTTCCAGTCGACTACCAGGTCGTCCTTGGTGAGCATCCGGGCGTAGCTGAGGCCCACTTCTCCCTGGGCACGAACCCCGAGCCGGGCAAGCCGTTCGGCTTCTGGTCCCGTTCCGGCTGCTTCTATACGCGGCAGGGCCTCTACCAGCAGCTCGGCGCTGAGCTGGGCTAGCCGCTGGCCCAGCTGCTGGGAGTTCTCCAGCAGGCCAATGGAGATGGAGCGCTCCAGCAGCACCGGCCCGGTATCAAGGCCCTCCTCCATGGCCATGATCCCTACGCCGGTGCTGCTGTCGCCCTGCAGCAGGCACCACTGGATCGGTCCAGCGCCACGCCAGCGGGGCAGCAGGGAGCCATGGGCGTTCCAGCAGCCCAGGGGGGGCTGGGCCAGCACCTCTGGCGGCAGGATCTGGCCAAATGCCACCACCACGTACAGATCGGCGCCGAGGGCGCTAAGCCGGGCTTGAAGCTCGGGCTCGCGGCGGATACGCTCTGGCGTGAATACCGGCAGGCCTAGGTCCAGGGCTCTGGCCTTGACAGGACTCGGCAATAGATCTTTTCCTCGCCCCCGTCGCCGATCTGGCTGGCTGACTACCCCCACCAGCTCGTGCCCTGCCGCCACCAGGGCATCAAGGCTGGGCACCGCGTAGGCGGGGGTGCCCCAAAACAGGATCTTCAAGGACAGATGATCAGGCCTCGCCAGTGATCGAGAGCCCTTCCACCCAGACGTAAGGGCAGAGGCCATCCGGGGTGATCTTGGCCAGGCCTTCAAAGCCGACGATCGCCTTCATCACTGTGCGGATGTCGCCGGCGACTGTGGCGGCTTCGATCGAGCGGCTGACCCCACCCTCAACCAACCAGCCGTCAAAGGGCAAGGAGAAGGAGCCCTGGCTGGCTTTAACTCCAGCATGCAGGGCCGATAGGGAGTCGATCACCACAACGGGGCCGGAATGGTTTAAGCGATCTAGACCCTGCTGGCCGCCGCCGCTGCCTGGGGTAACGCCAATCTCGAACCAATCGGCCCCCACCGACACCTTTGCTCCCATACCGGCATGGCCGGTGGGCGCCACCCCAAATGCTCGGGCGGTGGCCTCCGAGTGCAGGAAGTTTTTCAGCACGCCGCCAGCCACTAGATCTAGGGGCGCGGTCGGGGTGCCCTCGCCATCAAAGGCAGAGGCACCCACATTGCCGGGGTGCAGGCCGTTATCGCGGATGCTCAGAAAGGGCACGGCCACGCTGTCGCCGAGGGAGTCGCGGTGGCTGAGGCTCACCCCATCGAGCACGGCCCGGGCATTGAACAGGCTGCTGAAGGCCCCGATTAGGTCGAGGAAGGCTTCCGGGCTGAAAACACAGGTGTAATAGCCGGTTTCGATCGGTGCGTAGTCAAGGTGGGCGATCGTGCGCTCAGCGGCCTCATCGATGCAGCCGGCGATGTCGAGATCGGCGGTGCCGTAGGCCAAGCGCACGGCACCGGAACTGCGCGGTTTGCGGCCGGTTTCCTCGGCCCTGGCGTAGAGGTAGAGGCTGGCGGTGGTCAGGGTCTGGTGGCGGCAGGCCCCTTCGCTATTGAGATAAAGGCGCTCGCTACTGCGCTGAGCCAGGCCGTTGTAGGGAACTGTGCCGATGGCTATGTGGCGATCAAGCAGTTGCCGTTCGGCCTGTTTGAGGGTGTCCAGCAGGCTGAGGATCGGCTGGGGTTGGTGCAGCGGTTGATCTAGTGGGGCCAGGGGTGCGGTGGCCAGGGGCGAGAACGCCGGGGTTTCCTCCGCATTGCCAAAGGCGCTGGCGTCGCGGGCGCCGCTCAGGGCCCGGGTCAGTCCGGAATCGCTGAGGTCTGAGGTGCTGGTAATGCCTACTAGGCCGTCCCTGTTCCACACCCGCAAGGTGATGGCGCTGCGTTGGGCACCTTTCATCTGTTTGGCTTCGCCGCGGTCCACCTGCACGGAGGTGTCGGTGCTGCAGGAGGCGCCGAGATCCCATTGCTGGATGCCGGCGCCTTGGGCGAGTTGCTGGAGCCGGCCGCTGAGGACCTCGGCGTTCAGGGTCTGGATGGTGGGCTGGCTCATGCTCAGCGTCCTCCCACGGTGATCGAATCCACCTTGATGTGGGGCTGGCCAACGGTCACGAAGATGCTGCCGCTCACGGAGCCACAGAAGCCCGCTGCTAGTTCCAGGTCGTTGGCGCACATCGAAATGCGCGGCATCACCTCCTTGGCTTCGCCAATCAGGGTGGCCCCTTTTACCGGTTTGGTGAGCTGACCGTTTTCAATCAAGTAGCCCTCCTCCACGGCGAAGTTGAACTGGCCGGTGGGGCCGACGCTGCCGCCTCCCATCGACTTGCAATAGAGCCCCTTATCGACGGAGCCGATCAGCTGCTCAGGGGTGTGGGGGCCGGCGGCGATGAAGGTGTTGCGCATGCGGCTGGCGGCTGCAAAGGTATGGCCTTGGCGCCGGCCGCTGCCCGTGCGGCTGTGGCCGGTGCGCAGCTCGCCGGCTCGATCGCTGAGGAAGCGCTTGAGAACGCCGTTTTCGATCAGCACGGTGCGCTGGGGCTCCATGCCTTCGTCGTCCATCGAAAGGGAGCCGAAGGCGCCATCGCTGAGGCCTTCATCGATGGCCGTGACGGCTTCGTGGGCAATGGATTGGCCGACCATTTCGGCAAAGGGGGTGGTGCCCCGCTCCACCTGGGTGGTTTCCAGCAGGTGGCCGCAGGCCTCATGAAAAATCACGCCGCCGAAGCGGTTGGCCAGCACCGCTGGCATCTGACCGGCTTCGACGTAATCGGCGTAGAGCATGGTGCCCACACTCGAGCACACGTCTTGGGCGGCGGCGTCCGCGTCCCATTGGCGCAGGTCATCGGGGCGATCGGAGGTGCCGTAGCGGCGGCCGAGGCCGGCGCGGTGGTCGCCGTCGGCGGCAAGCACGTTTAAGCCGAGGGACTGGTGCAGGCGGATGTCGCGGGCAAAGGTGCCATCACTGGCAGCAACCAGCACCGACTGCCAGTCACGGGAGTAGCTGCCGCGCCTGGCCTGTAGGTGGCGGCCGTGGTGCTCGAGGCGGCAGGTGCCCTCAAGCAGCTTCAAGGTGGCTTCAGCCAGGGAGGGGCAGCTATCAAGCCAGTCCAGCTTGGCGGCGGCGAAATCGCGCATCACCTGCAGACCTTCGAAAGGGCTGGAGTTGCTGCTGCTGTGGCTCAGCCCGAGCATGCCGAGGGCTTGCTCAAGGGCCTGCATCAGGCCGCGATCACTCAGGTCGTTGGTGCTAACAAAGCCATCGCGGTCGCCCAGGAACACCCGGATACCAGCGCCCATGCCAAAGGCGGGGCTGACGCTGGTGATGGTGTCCTGCTCGGCCAGAACGCCGAGGTGGTCGGTGCGCTCCAGGAAAATCTCAACTAAATCGGCACCAGCTGCCCGGCCGCTCGCCAGTAAGCCCTCCAGCCGCAGCATCCAGCTTTGATCAAATGCATCTGCCACTAACCCTGCCGACTGGGCTGCAGCCGACTGGAGAACAACCGGTTTTGAGGCAACCAAAAGAACTCAGCGAAGGAATGATGTAACTGCAGTCCAGGCAAATGCAGACCTGACCTGACGAAAATGCTCAGCGCATCAAGAAAAATCAGCGCACTGAGGGCTGGAATTGCTCGCTGCGGATAGCAGGGGTGAAATAAAGCTTGGCCATTTCTGCGCCATTGGCGATCCAATAAGGCAGTTTGCGCAAAACTTTTATTGCTCCAGGAGCACTGCTTGAATCGGCCTCGCTGAGTTTGGCGTTGTTGCTAACCAGGCGCTCTAGGCGGGTATAGAACTTGGGATGGTCAACATCCAACACCACGGGGAAGACTCTGGCGGAGGTCTCGTTGGTTTTAGCAATCACGACCTTGTCGTATTCGCGGGCATCAAGGCCAAGGGCTTCGTAGAACTCTTTGCGAGCAACGTCCCGGACGTACATGGTGGCAAATACTGCCAGCAGGAAGAAGCGGCACCAAAGCCGGGCAGTGAAGCCGCGCACGGTGTCCGGCTGAGCCTTCATCAAGGCGTCAAAGAAATCGCCGTGGCGATTCTCGTCTTGGCACCAATTCTCGAAGAAGTTAAAGATCGGGAAGATCTTGCTCTCTGGGTTTTGCTCCAAGTGGCGATAGATGGCGATGTAGCGCCAGTAGCCAATCTTCTCGCTCAAGTAGGTGGCGTAGAAGATGAATTTTGGCTTGAAGAAGGTATAGGACTTGCTGGCGGTCAAGAAGCCCAAGTCGAGTTGCAGCCCAAAATCTCCCATGGCTTTATTGAGGAAGCCGGCATGGCGGGCCTCATCGCGAGCCATGTGGGCAAAGCACTCGGCAAGCAGCGGATTTTTGGTTTTGATGCGGCGGCTGAGTTCCTTGTAGAGCAGGAAGCCTGAAAATTCCGAGGTGCAGCTCTGCTCAAGAAACTCAACGAAAACCCTGCGGGTATCAGGATCTAGCTTTTCGGCTGCCCCCTCAAACTCGCCGTTGCGCACGAAGTGGTGGCGGTTGTAATCCTTGCGGAACTCCTCGCATATGGCCTCAAGCTCCACCTCATTTGGCCGCAGATCCATCGCCGCCATGGCGTCGAAATCTGTGGTGTAGAAGCGCGGCGTCAGGATCGTGTCCTTGGCCGGATCTTTGACGACTGGTGCACCGGGCGAGCCCACAGAGGTTTTACTGGAGCTGGTGGTAGCGCTGGCAGTTGTGCTGGCAGTTGCGGCGGGAGGCACCATCGAGGCTTGCGGCTTACAGCAGTAGTTGCATCGTAGAGGGCCTGGCCGTCAGTTCGGGCCGAGCCATTTCTGACCGTTGAGCCGCTGCACCAGCCGCGATACCAGCAGCGCCAGGCTCATCTTCTTCTCGTCGATCAGAAACGACTCCAGCAGGCTTGGCTGGCCGCCTGCCTCTGCCAATGCCACCGTTTTGGCTGAACTGATGTCTGGTTGGGTGAAGCACAGCCAGAAGCGACGCCGACCAGGCAGCTCCCCTTGAACCATCCAGCACTCCGACCCCACCACGGGCATGGCTCCTTGCACAAAGGCCAGTTCGGCAGCAGCTCCTCCGTAGCCCTGGATCTCCTTGGCCAGGGCCGGGATCAGTAGCTGGGGCACAAAGATCTCAAACGGCTGGTCTTCCACTGCAGGCGGTTTGGCTTTTGCGGGCTGATCTTTGGCAGCTGGCTGGGCGGATTCGCTCACCGTTGCAGGCCCCTTTCGGCATCGTCCTTGGACTTTACGCAGGTTGCCAGGCGCTGGGTTGCCCGGCAGCTCGCTCACCAGTCGTCGCTGCTGGGGCTGTCCCAGCCATCACCTACGGCAGCGGCCTGGGTAACTACCGGTTCGCCAGCTGGAGCTGGGTTACTGCCTTTGCGAATCACCCGGAATGGCACGGCAACGGTTGGGGCTGGTTCGCCAGGGGGTCTCGGCGGCCCAGCGGCGGCTCGAGCTGCGGGTCTTGCTGGTTCGCTTTGGTTTTGCTGCTGCGGCTGCCTCCAGTTCTCCTCGGGGTCACTGGCGCCGCGGCGCACTTGACGGCGCAGGTTGATCGGGCCAGTGCGCAGGGCTAGGGCGGCTCCGGCGGCGCTCAGCCCGGCTCCCGCGCTGGCGGCCAGGGCTATCCAGGCTCCAATTGGCAGGGCCGGGCTGGTCCAAACCAGCAGGCGCAGGGCTGCATTGGGTCGGGGGTTGAGGGCGCCTACCAGCAGCACCAGCAGCAGGGGAGCCAGCAGGGGGAGCAGCAGCAGGCGTTGCAGCAGGGCCAATGGATCGACTGGGGTGAGGAGGGCGGCCTAGGGGGAAGTCGTCTCAGCAGCTGGTGCCCCATGGGATCCTGGCTGGGGCGGCGGCCCCTGCCAACGGCGCAGGTTGCCGAGCTCGTAGCCGAGCACGTCAAAGACGCGGATCACCAGAAAATCCACCATGTCTTCGATCGATTGGGGCTGGTGATACCAGGCAGGCACCGGCGGGGCGATGCGGGCACCAGCCTCGGCCAAGGCCGTGAGGTTGCGCAGGTGCACCAGGCTCCAGGGGGTTTCCCTCGGGCAGATCACCAGGGGGCGCCCCTCCTTGAGGTGAACATCGGCGGCCCGCTCCACCAGATCCAGGGCTACCCCCGAAGCGATGCGCCCCACGGTGCCCATGGAGGCTGGCAGGATCACCATGCCACGGGTTTTAAAGCTGCCGCTGGCAATGCCAGCGGCCTGGTCGTTCCAGCGGTGGCAGCGCAGCCGCCCGGTGCTGACAGCGGTGCGTTCCCGCCAAAAGGCTTCCTGGGCATCAGGTTCCGAGGGCACCCTCAGCCCCAGTTCGGCCTGCCAGACGCCAATGGCTCCGCGCGAGGTGACCAGCTCCACCGCTTCTCCCGCCTCCAGCAGCAATTGCAGGGCCCGCTGGGCGAGGGGCTGGGCCGAGGCGCCGGAAACGGCTAGCACCACCGGCCCGGTTCCGGATGGCCGAACCATGGCTCAGACCTCGCTCAGCACCGCGATGGGCGCGAAGGGGTCGATGTCGTCCTGGTCCTGGTCCTGGTTTTGGGAATAGGAGTCGGCCGTCTCGCTCTCGTAGCCCTCGGGTAGCACCACGGCCAGGTCGATCTGGTGGCGCAGGGCATCCACCTTCTGGATCTCCACCTCCACCTGGTCACCCAGCATGTAGGTGCGACGGTTTTTGCGCCCCACCAGGCGGTTTTGGCGGGAGCGGTATTCGTACCAGTCGTCCTTGAGGGAGCTGACATGCACCAGGCCTTCCACCTGGGAAGGGGGCACCTCCACGAAGAAGCCGTAGCTCTGCACACCGCTGATAACCCCAGGAAGCACCTGACCCACTAAGGGCTCGGCCTGGCGGGCCTGGAGCATGGCCAGCAGGTCGGCCTGCAGTTCAGATAAAAAGCGGCGCCGGCCATTGAGACGCTGCACCAGTCCGTGCTCTTGAACTTCCAGGTAGGGAGTTAGCTGGCTTGGGGCCAGCAGCGGCCAGTCGATGGCGCCGTGGCAGGCATCCGATGCCAGATCGACGGTGGTTTTGTGGCGCACACTGGGGCGGTCCTTGCCCTCGGTGAGCAGCAGTACCAGCAGTTGCTGGTTCCACAGGTCGGCGTAGTGCAGGGTTGGGCAGCACCAGGGGGCCAGGGCTGCCCCCTCTTCCAGCAGGCCCGCCAGGGCATGGGGGCCGGGGCTGGTGCTGAGCTGGATCGGTTTGAGGATGGCCTGCAGTTGCTGCTGCAGGGCCCGGCTGCGGTCGGTGCCAGCGAAGGCGGCGGCCAATTCGGATGCACTGGCATTGCCCTCTTCGCTCAGCTCCAGCGGAATGTCGAGGGCCAGAGCGGCCCGGGCGACGTCATTGAGGTCGCTGGGGTCTGCCAGGGCATTGGTGGCATAGATCGCCGGCAGTTCCAAGCTTGCCAGGTGCTGCCCTAGGGCCTGATCGGCCAGCAGCACCGCTTCGCGCAGCAGGGCCAGGGGGTGGTGGGGCTCCAGGCTCACGAGCCAGCCAGCTAAGGCGCTGTCTGGGCCGGGAACAGCCAGATCTCCCAGGCTGTCGATGGCGGGCAGGGGCAGGTTGAGGTCTAGGGATCCCGCCGCTTGCCGCCGTTGGCGCAGCAGGCCGGTCACGGCGATGAGCTGCTCCAGCAGGCCCAGCTGCTCCTTCAGCCCCTTGAGCGCCGCTGGCACGGTGCGGCTCTTGGGTTTGCGCTCCGCCAGGGCATTCAGTGCTTCCAAACCGACTGCCGCCACGGGATTGATCTGGCTGCGGCTGAAGCGGTAGTGCTCAAGGCGGCCGTCAGCGCCCAGCTCCAGGGCCACCGACAGGGCTGCCTGCACCTCGCCCACCTTGAAGGCGCTGGCCTTGGCCAGAGCTGGACTCAGCAGCGGTAGCCACTGGTTTCCGGTGCAGTAAGCGTCAGCCTGGTTGCGAAGCCAGGTGTCCAGGGTGCTGCCGGCGCTGAAGCGCTCAGCGATGGCCGGGGTGTGCACCCACAGGGTCCAGCCGCCGTCGCGCTCCTCAATGGCCAGGGCTGGCAGAGCGGGGGCTTCCTTGCCGCTCCACGGTTCCAGCAGCAGGGTGGCTTGGGCGGTGAGGTCGATGCGCTCCTTGGCGGCCAGCGCTTTGAGGGTTGCCCGAGGTGGCTGGGGGCGGCTGTGGAGCCGGTGCTTGGTGAGCAGCAGGTCGAGGTCGGCTGCTTCCCCCCCGTTGATAGGCAGGCTGCGCGCCACATGGCCCTGGGGGGCGAACTGCCCCACCGGATAGCGGTCCACCAGCACTTCCACCACCGATGCCTGTTCGCCATCGAGATGGGCGGCGTCGCCAGCTGGCAGCTCCACCGCCGTTAGCAGGCGGTCGTCTAAGGGGGTGGCCACCAGACGCTCATCCTGCTGCTCGACCTGGGCCAGCAGCGAGGTGGTGTGGCGCTCAAGAACGCACTGCACCCCGCCCTCGGGTGAGCGGCGACGGCCGCCTTCGCGGGTCACCTTCACCAGCACTCGGTCGCCATTCCAGGCGTGGTTGAGCTGGTGATCGCGGATGTAGATGTCTTCGCCGCCGTCTTCGCGCAGGGCAAAGCAAAAGCCTTTGCTTGAGCAACGCAGCCGCGCGGCGATCAGTTCAGGGTCTTCGCGGCGGGCTACGCCTGCTTCGCTGACCTCCAGCAGGCCAAGGCGGCTGAGGCCGTCGAGGCCGATCTGAAGCTGCTGCTTTTCAGCTTTTTGGCTGATGCCCAGGGCTTTTTCCAGCTTTGTCAGCGGCAGGGCTTCCTGGGCGGGCAGCTGGTCGAGCAGGTCGGCGACCGTGAACTTCATCGATGGGAGGGCTGGCTGGACTGAAGCCGGTTGATGGCGGACTGGACTCGGAGCGATGCCCACGGCCGCCAAGGCCTTCATGAATCGATATTACTCAGCTGATGATTCTTCGGCTTCCGGGCTGCTCGATCGCTGGATCAGGCGTACGCCGATCACCAAAAAGCCAATCGATGCTGCTAGCTGCAGGGCATTGGTGGGGATCACGGCGGATAGGGAGCCGCCGGCGGCTGCGCCCAGCAGGCTGGCCAGCACCAGGGCAGCGGAACTGCCGGCAAACACCGCTCCAGGGCGGGTTGAGGTGCCACTGATGGTCACGATGGCCAGCTGGGTTTTGTCTCCCAGCTCAGCCAAAAACACTGTGGCGAAGGTGGAAGCGAGAAGGGCGAAGGGCATGGCGTAGCGCTGCGGTTAGGAGAGGGGAAGGTCGGAGGGGCTGGGCACCAGGCCCAGTACGGCTTGCCGGCCCAGCCACAGGCCCAGGGCCACCATCAGGATTCCCGCCAGGCGCTCCAACTGCTGTGGTGGCATCACCTTGGCTAGCCAGCGGCCCAGCAACACCCCCACCAGGCTGGAGCTGATTAGGGCCAGGGAGGCACCAACAAACACGACAACTGGCCTGCCTGATTGGGCAGAGAGCAGCAGGGCGGCGAGCTGGGTCTTGTCCCCAAGCTCAGCCAGAAAGACCGTGGTGAAGGTGGTCAGGAAGGCGGCTCCCCAGCTGCCTGCCCGGCTGGCGCTGGGATCGGGTTCGCTGCTCATAAACGCTTACGTATGGCACGCCTAAAGCGCTTCATCACCCTGCCACGGCCCCCGTATTCGCTGCGAATCTGCTGCAGACAGCAGCCGATAGCCAGGCGGTCGCCGGCGCCTGGATCATCAACCGTGCCAAACAGCTGCACCAAGTTGGCCACGTTGCAGAAGTCAGGCCGGTCCGCATAGATGCGGCAACTACGCGCGCCGGTGTTGAAGTTGATGCACCAGCCATCGGGGCCAACCATGGCCAGATACTGCTCCTGCTGCTCTGGGCTAAGCGCCTCGATTGCTTCCTGGCGCAGACTGGGATCCAGCCGGCAGCAGGCTCCGCAGCCGCTGATGCATCCCCAATGGGCCTGATCGTCCCTGGCCATCCCCCTGCAGCGATTAACTCCATTCAGCCACAGGCCAAGGCGCTTCTGCCGCTGTGACAAGCCGTCACAGAGCCCGCCGGCAGGCATGGGCCGCTGGGATCGACCCCTAACCTGTGCCCAAAGCGACTACTGCCCTGCGGCAGCAATCTCCATGGGTATCGACTTCCACCTGATCGCCAATTTTGCCGCCCTGGCACTTATCACCCTGGCTGGTCCTGCCGTGATCTTCGTGCTCTTCTACCGCCGCGGTGCACTCTGATCGCCGCTTCGGCCGAGGTTCCAGAGGGCGTGATAAATCGGCTCAGGCTGGATCTTGCGGCCCACATAGGCACCCACCACGGCGCTGAGCAGGATGCCGAAGAGCCACTGCTGATCCCCTGCCATGCGCAGGGCAAATAGCACTGTCATCAGGGGCAACTGGGTAGCCCCTGCTAAGGCTGCCGCCATGCCTAGGGCCAGGCCAAGCTGGCTGCTGCCCCCCAGCAGCTCCAGGCTGCCGCTGCCAAACAGGGCACCAATGGCGAAGGCTGGATCAATCAGGCCCCCGGGTATTCCCGCTGCCAAGGCCAAAATTGGCGCCACCAGCCGGGCTGCCACCAGCAGCAGCCAGCCGATGACGCTGAGTGGCGAGCCTGGCACCGGCAAGCTGCCGCGACCTTCAAGCAGCTGAGCCATCAGCGCTTCGCCATCGCCACCGCTCCAGCCACCGCTGGCCACGGCGATCAGGCCAAGGGCTAGGCCCAGTCCCAGCCCCCAGGCCAGGGGCCGTTGCCTTACTCGCAGGCGCAGCAGGGCTGAGCTCCGCCAGAGGATGCGGCTGAACAGGCCGCCCAGCAGGCCGCCACCCACACCTACGGGCAAGGCCCACAGCAGTTGCTGCCATTCCGGCTGGGTGGTCTGAACCATGCCCAAGGTGAAAAGCGGTGTGCCAGCGAGGTTGCTCACCAGGGCTGCTGCTGAGCAGACCACTACTGCCGGCCACAGCACGGCTGTTTGGAAGCTTCCGGTGAGTTCCTCCATTACAAACACAGCTCCCATCAGCGGGCTGTTAAAGCCCCCTGCCAGGCCGGCGCCAGCGCCGATTGCCATCAGGCTCTGGGTGCTGAGTTTGGCCAGCAAGCGGGGGAAGCGTTGCCGCAGGCGGTAGGCCACTGCCGCGCCCAACTGCACTACGGGCCCCTCGCGGCCGAGGGGCAGCAGGGCGAGGCTGGCCGCCGACCAGAGGCAGAGCCGCGCCACGGTGGCGAAGGGTGCCATCAAAGCGGCGGCCTGCTCGGGATCCTCGAGGCTCTCGATCGTTTGGGGTATGCCCGAGCCCGCACCCCGGGCCCAGGAGCCGGCCTGAAGCCAAAGCAGCGCTGGCATCACCAGCACCGGCGCCAGGGCGATCGCCAGGCCCTGCAGCGTCCAGGCCCCGCCGGCAAAGTTGGGCAGGGCCTGCAGCAGCAGCTCCTGGGCGTGGTCCACCAGATTCAGGGGCCAGCAAGCCAAGCCCACCAGCAGCCCCAACAGCAGGAGCTGCAACAGGAAGTGGAGCTGGCCGCGGTTTAGGGGCAAGGACATCTCAGGCGACCAGCCCCAGGGCCAGGGCCGCATCCTGCATCAGGGCGCGGACGTAGGGGTGGTCGTGGCTGGTGCCCTCGGCGCTGGTGAGTTCGTCGCCGGCCGCATTGCGCACCACCAGCCCAGCCCCCTCGCGGCGACACCAGTAGGTGCGGTTGTGGCGTTGCAACACCACCTCACCACCATCAAAGGCTCCACCAGCACTGGCTCGCAAGCCCACCAGTTCCAGCTGGAGCCGCTCCTCCCCCTGCCAGGAGTCGAGCCGCAGGCGGTAGGCCACATCGACCAATGCCGGCAGGTTGGTTTCACCCTGCCAGCGCCAGCCCATGGCGCGTAGGCGCGCCTCGCTCTGGTGCAGCTCCAGTTGCAGGTGGCCACCGCGCAATAGCTTCTGGGCCGCCACCTGGCAGCCCTGGCTCCAGAACACGGGCTGGGGGTGGCCGATGCCGAAGGGCTCGAGCCGTTGCAGCTGGCGGTAAAAGCTGCGGTTGATCTGCTCGAAGCTGAGCAGGGCTTCCGGTTCTACCGGGGTGCCATGGCCTGCCTGCTGCAGCCAGGTTTGGGCCAGTTGGTTCAGCTGCTCGTGCAGGGCGGCCACCTGCTCGGCGCGCACGGTGAAGCCCCCGGCGGCGGGGTGGCCGCCGAAGCGCTCCAGTAGGGGCGCGCACTGCTGCAGGGCCCCGTCCACCGCAAAGCCCCGGGGCGCCCGCACCGAGGCCCGCAGGCGGCCGTTGCCCTCGCCAGCGAGCAGGGCGGCGGGCAGGCCGAAGCGCTCCACCAGCCGGGCGGCGACGATGCCGATCACGCCGTGGTGCCAGTGGTTCTGGGCCAGCAGCAGGAAGGCCGGGCGCTGGGGACCATCGGCCTCCAGCAGGGCCAGAGCCTCGGCTTCGATGGCGGTGCAGAGGTCGCGGCGCTGGCGGTTGAGCGCTTCGCAATCGCGGGCCAGGGCCAGGGCCCGGCTTGGATCTTCGGTGGTGAGCAACTCCACGACTAGCTGGGGATCTCCAAGTCGGCCGACGGCGTTGATCCGCGGCGCGATCTGGAAGCCCACCGCCTGGGCATCGAGGGGCGTCTCGTCGAGGCCAGCTAGCTGTTGCAGGGCCTGGAGCCCCACCAGGGGGCTGCGGCCCAGCTCGGGCAGGCCGTCGATCAGCCAGCGCCGGTTCACCCCCACCAGCGGAGCCATGTCGGCGATCGTGCCGATACAAAACAGATTGAGAGCAATCTGCTGGCCGTCGGTGTGCCGCAGGCTTTGACAGAGCGCCGCCGCCAACACGTAGGCCAGCCCCACCCCCGCCAGGCTCCGATAGGGGGATTCGGGCGGGGTGCGCTGGGGATGCAGCAGGGCCAGGTGCGGCGGCAGCGGATCGGGAATTGTGTGGTGGTCCGTGAGGATCGCCTCGACGCCAAGGGCTTGGGCCCGCTCCAGGGCCTCCAGGGCAGACACCCCGTTGTCGACGGTCACCAGCAGGGCGACCCCCTGCTCCGCCAGCTTCTCCACCATGGCGGCGTTGAGGCCGTAGCCGTCATCCATGCGGCTGGGGATCGCCGCGATCGGCCTGGCGCCAAGGCGCTGCAGCACTCCCACCAGCAGGGCCGTGCTGGTCATGCCGTCGGCGTCGTAGTCGCCGCAGATCGCCACCGCTTCCCCCTGGCTGCAGGCGCGCTTCAGCCGCGCGACGGCCTTGGCCAGGTCGGGGAAGTGGCGCCGGGCCGCCGGTGCCGCCTCCGGATCCAGCAGGGCAGCGATGGCCTCAGGGGTGGTGAAGCCCCGGCGGCTGAGCAGCGCCAGTAGCGGTTCGGGCAGGGGATCGGTGGCCGGCTCTGCCTTCAGGGCGCCAGGCGCCAATGGAGCGGGCAGGTGCCAGCGTTGCTCGTGGAGGGCTGGCAGCAACGACACAACAACCGGGACCAAGTCATTGTGCGGGACCTGCTGCTAGGCCGCATCCCCCAGAATCGATGAGCCCTAGCCTGATAAGCCCTGGTGCGAGCAGCTGATGGCCCTGCAAGCCCTGCTCTGGGATGTCGACGGCACCCTGGCGGAGACCGAGCGGGATGGCCATCGCTTGGCTTTCAACCGGGCCTTTGCCGACGTTGGTGTGCCGCTGCATTGGGATCCCGCCCGCTACGGCGAGCTGCTGGCCATCAGCGGTGGCGGGGAGCGGATCACTGCTGCCCTTGCGGAGCTGCTGGGCGATCCGCCACCGCCAGAGTTGGTCGCTGAGCTGCAGGCCCGCAAGCAAGACCATTACGCAGCTCTGGTGGCCGCCGGTGAGTTGCGGCTGCGCCCCGGGGTGGCCGAGCTGATCGCTGCGGCTGGCTCGGCTGGCCTGAGCCAGGTGATCGTGACCACCAGCGGTCGCGCCGCGGTGACGGCCCTGGCGGAGCACCTGCTGGGCGGGCTCTGCCAGCACTTCGCCTTCTGGGTGTGCGGCGAAGATGTGGCCTGTAAGAAGCCCGATCCGGAGGCCTACCAGCTGGCCCTTCAGCAGCTGGGCTGCCCCGCCAGCACGGCGCTGGCCCTGGAAGATTCCGGCAATGGTCTTGCGGCCGCCGCCAGCGCCGGACTGGCCTGCCTGCTCACCCTTAGTCACTACGGCAGTGCGGAGCCGCCGCAGCGCTTTGCGCGGGCGCGGGCGGTGGTGGATCAGTTGGGCGCTGGAGCGGCCGTGCTGCGGGGGCCCGCTTGTCAGGGCCGGCAGATCACGCTCTCCTATGTCCAGGCCTTGCTGGAGGATTCGCCCCCGTGACGCGTTCGAACCTGCAGCCCACCCGCTTCAATCGGGCTATCGAGCGGCTAGGAGCCCAGCTGCTGGGCAATGTGCGTGGCAATTGGCGCCACCGCAGCAGCGTGGTTTTGGCCCTGCTGCTGGGCTTTTACGCCGGCAGCAACATCACCGCATACGTGCTGCTGCAGATCCCCGGTGGGCGACCGATGGCAGTGCTGACAATGGTGCTGCTGGTGGAGCTGGTCGTGCGCGTGCGCGGCCGATTGGTTCGAGCCACGCCCGGACTTGGCTGGGTGCTGGTCGACAACCTGCGCATTGGCATGGTGTATGCAGTAGTGATTGAGGCTTTCAAGCTCGGCACCTGATGGATTCCCAGCTAGAGCGCAGGTTTGTGGAACCCCTGCTGGCCCAGTTGCAGATGCTGGGCTCCAGGGGCCAGCGCGCGGTGCTGGCCCTCAATGGGCCGGTGGGCGCTGGTAAATCCACCATGGCTCGAGTGCTGCAGCAACGGGCCGCCGGCCTTGGGCTGGGGCTGGCAGTGGCCTCAATCGACGACTTTTACCTGCCCTGGGAGCAGCGGCAACGAGCGCTTGAATGCAACCCTTTTGGCGTATCACGGGTGCCGCCGGGCAGTCATGACGTGGCCCTGGCGCTGGACTGTCTCGACGTCTGGCAGGCCGGCGGCGCCCTGCGGCTGCCTCGTTTTGACAAGACCCTGCGGGATGGCCTGGGTGACCGCTCTGCTGAGGAGCTGGTGGAAGCGGAGGTATTGCTGTTGGAGGGCTGGCTGCTCGGTTGCCGCTCCCTGGGCAGGGAAGCCCTAGCCACTATTCAGCCTCCGGCCGGGCTCAGCTCCGAGGAGCTGGCCTGGCTGCCCCACTGGGACCAAGTTCTTGAGGCCTATCAGCCGCTTTGGCAGCGCTGCGCCCAACTGTGGTTGTTGCGTCCCCAAAGCTGGCAGTCGCCGCGCCGTTGGCGCCTGCAGGCGGAGGCGAAACAGCGCCGCCGCGGCGAAGCCTGGTTGCCAGCGACTGAGCTGGATCGCGTGGTGCGTGCCAGCCTTTGTTGTCTACCCCCATCCCTTTATCAGAATCCCCTGCTTGAGCTAGCCAGCGGTTACGCCGTGCTGGACAGCCGCCGTCGCTGGATTGGCGGCAGCTGCGTTAGCTCAGAGTCGTAGTTGAGTATTAGGGACGATCAGCTTTCGCCGTCGTCGCCCTCCTCATCCACCGGATAAATGAAGCCCTGGGCCTTGCCGCTCAGCACCGCCTTACCGATGGAAAGAGCTTTCTGAGCTGCCACAGCCGCCTTGCCCTTCCATGTGGCATGGCGCTGATTGCGCTTGCCCTGGGAAGTTTTCTTCTTAGGAACAGCCATTCAGGCCCACTACATCAAACCAAGATCTTCCGTTGTCGCCTGGCCTTTCGTCAAATCGCTAAGCTCAGTGCAAAGAAAGAACCTAGTGAGCGACAGCATTCCTCCAATTGGGCAATCCATGCGGTTGAACGGACTATCGACTCGCGACCCCGCTCCCTCCTACAGCCAGTTGCTGAAGGATCTGCGGGCGGGCAAGGTCAAGGATCTGGAGTTGTCGTTGCGGCAGCGGGAGGTGCGGGTGCGCTTCGACGACGGACGCCAGGCCACGGTGCCGGTATTCAGTAACGACCAGCTGCTTTTGCGCACCGCCGAGCAGGCGAAGGTGCCCCTCAACGTGCGCGATGACCGGGCTGATGGCGCCACGGCTGGTCTGGTGGCTAACGGCTTGTTGGTGCTGTTGCTGTTGGCTGGACTTGCCCTCCTGATCCGTCGCTCGGCCCAGGTGGCCAACCGGGCCATGGGCTTCGGCAGCAGTAAGCCCCGCTTACAGGAGGAGGGCGGCGTGGCGGTGCGCTTTGAGGATGTGGCCGGTATCGGTGAGGCCAAGGAGGAGCTGCAGGAGGTGGTCACCTTCTTGAAGGAGCCGGATCGCTTCACCGCAGTTGGCGCCAAGATCCCCAAAGGGGTGCTGCTGGTTGGCCCACCAGGCACTGGCAAAACCCTTTTGGCCCGAGCCATTGCGGGCGAGGCGGGCGTGCCGTTTTTCTCGATGGCCGCCTCCGAATTCGTTGAGATGTTCGTGGGGGTTGGGGCCAGTCGGGTGCGAGACCTATTTCGCAAGGCCAAAGCCAAAGCGCCCTGCATCATTTTCATCGACGAAGTAGATGCGGTCGGTCGCCAGCGAGGTGCTGGTATCGGTGGCGGCAACGATGAGCGGGAGCAGACCCTCAACCAGCTGCTCACCGAGATGGATGGTTTTGCAGACAACTCCGGCGTAATTCTGCTGGCGGCCACAAACCGACCTGATGTGCTCGATAGCGCCTTGATGCGGCCCGGCCGCTTCGACCGCCGCATCACCATTGACTTGCCGGATCGCCGCGGCCGCGAGGCGATCCTTGCGGTGCATGCCCGCAGCCGCCCCCTGGCTGGAGCGGTGTCGCTTGCGGCCTGGGCTAGCCGCACCCCGGGCTTTTCTGGCGCCGATCTGGCCAACCTGCTCAACGAGGCAGCCATCCTCACGGCACGCCATCACCAGAGCGAGATCGACGACGACGCCCTAGCCGGTGCCCTCGAACGCATCACCATGGGCCTAACGGCGGCACCGCTGCAGGACAGTGCCAAAAAGCGTTTGATTGGCTACCACGAGGTGGGCCATGCCCTACTCACCACCTTGGTGCCGAAGGCCGATCCCCTCGACAAGGTGACCCTGCTGCCGCGCTCAGGTGGAGTTGGCGGCTTTGCCCGAATGATGCCGGACGAGGAGATCCTCGACTCCGGGTTGATCAGCAAGGCCTACCTGCAAGCCAGGCTTGTGGTTGCTTTGGGTGGCCGCGCAGCTGAGCTGGTTGTTTTTGGTCCCGCTGAGGTGACCCAAGGTGCCAGTGGTGATCTGGATATGGTCACTCGCATCTGCAGGGAGATGGTGACTCGCTATGGCTTCTCCAGTCTTGGCCCGGTGGCTTTGGAGGGGGATGGGGCTGAGGTTTTCCTCGGCCGCGACTGGTTGCGCTCCGAGCCTCCCTATTCGCGTGAAACCGGCAATCGCATCGATGCCCTGGTGCGCGAACTGGCTAGCTCAGCCCTCGATCAGGCCGTGGCCTTGCTGCAGCCTCGCCGCGCCCTGATGGATGAGCTGGTCGAAATGCTGATCCGAGATGAAACCATCGAAGGTGAGGCTTTCAGAGCGGTGGTGACAAGCCATGAGGCGGCCCATCCGCAGCCGCCTGGCTCAGATGTTGCCCTGAAGGCCTCCGGAAAAGCGGATGTCGAGGCTGCGCAGGTAGGTGTGTAGGCCGGCATCTTGAATCGGCAGCAACCGGGAAATCCGCTCGCTGCTGTTGACATGGGCGTGCCAGTAGCCCGGCGGTGTAATGAAGGCCCCACCGGACTGCCAGTCGATGCGGCGGGGGTTGGCGATGGCGCCGCTGGCATCGAGCTCAGTGCCCACCAGGGTGTAACAGCCCGGGTCGCAATCGATGATTAGATCAAGGGCCACCGACTGGTGCCGGTGCGGTGGCTGGATGGCGCCTGCAGGAACCACTCCGAGCATGGCCCAAAGGGTGTGGGTCACGGTGCGGCTTTGGGGTAGATCGCTGTTAGCCAGCAGCAGGCTCAGCCGGTTGCTACGAGCGGCGCTGGGATCGGCGAGTAGCTGGTCTAGTTCGCGCTGCAGCAGGGCGGCGGGGTAGTGGGTTGGCTCGAAGCGGGCGGTGCTGGCCTCGACGCCGAGGTGGCTGAGCAGGGGGCCGTCGTGCACCCAGTAGAGAACGCTGGTGGCCTCTGCAGTTAGCAGGGGGGGCTCGCCAGCTGGCAATACAAATAGATCTCCAGCGCTCCAGCCAAGCTGCGGCGCGCCAGCACGCTCGAGGCTGCCCGATCCTTGCAACACATAAAACAGCAAGCTGGTGGCGTTTGCCGCTGCCTTGAGGCCTTCACCAGCTTCGATCCGCAAAAAGTTGGCCGCTAGGCCGGGGCTGGTGGCTGGGGAGCTACAGCCGAGCTCGCTGCTGAGATCGAGAGGCAGCACCGCCGTGGGCCCTGACTGGTGCAGGGCGGGGTCCCATTGGCGCAGAGGTATCGGTTCGGTTAGCCCAGCACGCACCGGATTGGCAGCCTGGCGGTAGTCGAACAGCTGGGCCTTGGCTTGCCACTGGGCGCAGCCGGTAGTGGGGATCGATTGGATCGGGGCCTGGGTCATTGCTCTGGCTCCTCGCGGGATCTGCACACTATTAGGACTTGGCTTGCGCCTAGAGGCTTCGGTCAGCCGCCGGCCACGGCGGGAACAATCGAAACCTCGTCACCGTCGCTGAGGCTGGTGCTCTGGTTGTCGAGGAAGCGGATGTCCTCACTGTTTACGTAGACGTTGAGGAAGCGGCGCAATTTGCCTGCCTCATCGCACAACCGACCCTTGATCCCCGGATAGCGGCCCTCGAGGGCATCGATCAGGCCATCCACATTGGAGGCATCGAGATCAACGCTGGCCTCGTCGTTGGTGAACTTTTGCAAGGGGGTGGGGATGAGAACCTGAACTGCCATGGCCGGGATTGGAGGGGCGTGGGGAATGGGTGGGGTGATCAGCGTTGGGGTAATCAGTGCTGCTGGTAATCAGTGCTGGTGGGAGGCTTGCGCTTTTGCCCAGGCCGCTTTGAAGCTGTCGAGCTGGGCCTCAATCAGGTAGGGCTCGCCGATGGAGGAGGCGATCGCCTCAGTGGTCTTCAGACCGTTGCCGGTGATGTAAGCCACGGTGGTTTCATCAGGATTGATCTTGCCCTGCTCCACCAGCTTCTTCAGCACGGCGATGGTGGTACCGCCTGCGGTTTCGGTGAAAACGCCCTCGGTTTCAGCCAGCAGCTTGATGCCCTCGATGATCTCGGGGTCGCTGACTGCCGCAATGCTGCCGTTGGTTTTGTTGGCGATGTCGATGGCGTAGGGACCGTCTGCCGGGTTGCCGATGGCAATCGACTTGGCGATCGTGTTGGGCTTCACCGGAGTGATGAAGTCCCGACCTTCCGCGAAGGCCTGGGCGATTGGTGAGCAGCCCTCGGCTTGGGCGCCGCTGAAGCGGACGTGCTTTTCGTCCACCAGCCCCACCTTGATGAATTCATCAAAACCCTTGCGAATTTTGGTGAACAGGGAGCCAGAGGCCAGGGGCGCCACGATGTGGTCTGGCAGTTGCCAGCCCAGTTGCTCGATCACCTCGTAGCCCAGGGTTTTTGAGCCCTCGGAGTAATAGGGGCGCAGGTTGATGTTGACGAAGCCCCAGCCGAAGGTGTTTGCCACCTCGGAGCAGAGGCGATTCACCTGGTCGTAGTTGCCATGCACCGCCATCAAGGTGGGGTTGTATATCAAGGTGCCCAGCACCTTGCCCAATTCCAGATCGCTTGGGATGAATACGCAGCAGTCGAGGCCGGCGTGGGCGGCGATGGCGGCGGTGGAGTTGGCCAGGTTGCCGGTGGAGGCGCAGCTCACCGTGGTGAAGCCCAGCTCCCGGGCGCGGGTGAGGGCCACACTCACCACCCGGTCCTTAAACGAAAGCGTCGGCATGTTGACGCCGTCGTTCTTGATGTAGAGGCTCTTGAGGCCGAGCCGCTTGGCCAGGTTGCCGGCCTTGAGCAACGGCGTAAAGCCCGTGCCTACATCGATGGGATCGCCTTCAATCGGCAGGAATTCGCGGTAGCGCCAGATGGAAGCGGGGCCCGCCTCAATCGTGGCCCGGCTCACCCGATTTTTGATCGCCTCGTAGTCGTAGACAACTTCGAGCGGTCCGAAGCAGACGTCTTCACAGACGTGGCGAGCGCTCGCTTCGTAGGGATGGCCGCATTCCTTGCAGCGCAATCCGGTGAAGGTGGAGCGGGAGAGGGTGGCAGTCACAGTCACGCCCAGGAGTGGCCTGAGATTAACAGCGTTGGCCGAGACGTCGATTTAATTCCGACTAAAGAGATCGGGTATTTATTTGAGGCTTGGGCTTGCTGATGGGCCAGGGCTTCCTAGCCTCAGCTTCTGCACCGACTTCTGATGCCAAGGCGCCCCTTGTCTGCCTCCCTGCGTGCGGCGGTCAGCGTGACCCTGGGCCTGGCTCTTCTGTTGGGACTCGGCGTGCTGGGGGCCCGTCTCTGGGTGGAGTGGAGCTGGTTTGAGCAATTTGACAAAGGCCCGGTACTGCTGCGCCGCTGGCTGCTGCAGGTTGGCTTGATGGGCCTGGGCTTGGGGCTGGGCCTGGTGCTGCAGGGCTGGCTGAGCCGGTTTTGGCGCTCAGGCTCGGCAGACCCCGACGAGCGGCGCTTTGGCCTGGCCCCAGCTGGCTATGCCGCCGCCCTGGGGCTGCTCGCCCTGGCCCAGCTGGTGCCGCTGGCCCTGCTATTGCGCCTGGCCCAGCGCCTGGTGCTGACCCCCTTCGATCCCCGGCGGCTGCATGGTTTGACCCTGCTCAATGGCCTGCCGTTTTCCCTGCTTTTGCTGCTGGCCGGGCTGCTGGTAGCCCTGCTGGTCTGGCCGCGGCGGGCGCCCCGGCTGGTGGCGGCGCTGGCCTCTTTGGCCACGGCCACGGTGCTGGGCCGGGCTTGGGGGGTGTGGTCGCTGGCCTTGCTGGCTCCTGACAGTGGGGTGCGGGAGCCGATGCTCTGGGCCGATATCAGCTTCGGCATGGTGCGTTTCCCTGCCCTGGCCCTAGGGCTAACCCTGCTGCTTGCCCTTGGCACCTGCCACCTGGCGGCGGGGCTTTGGGGCCTGCTGGCCCGCCCCCCCCAGCTAAGCGATGGCCGTTTCCACGGTTTCACCCCAGCCCAGCTGCTGCAGCTGCGCTGGCCGCTGGGCTCGCTGGCCCTGCTGGTAGCTGGCAGTTTTTGGCTTGGCCGCCACCAACTGCTGCTCAGCACCGCCGGCAGCGTGCCCGGTGCCGGCTGGCTCGATGTCCATCTGGTGTTGCCCCTGCGCACCATGGCGGCATTGGTGGCCCTGCTCACGGCTGTCGCCCTGCTGCTGCCCCTGCCGCGCCGGGGCATTCGGGGACCTTTGCTTGGGGCTGTTTCCTTGGCCCTGCTGCTAGTGCCCTTGCTTGAGGTCGCTCTCACCCCGGTGCTGCAGCTGCTGCTGGTTAGGCCGCGGGAGTTGCAGCTGGAAACCACCTATCTGGCGCGCTCAATCCGGGCTACCCGGGCAGCCTTCCAACTTGATGGCATCAGCACTCGTTTCGTAAAGCCACGCCGGCGTCTCACCCGCGCTGATGTGCAGGCAAGCCAGGCCACCCTGCGCAACATTCGCCTTTGGGATAGTCAGCCCCTGCTCTCTACCAACCGCCAGCTGCAGCAGCTGCGGGTGTATTACCGCTTCTCTGCCGCTGCGGTGGACCGCTACAACCTGGCGCCAAACCAGGGATTGGGCCGCCAGCTGGTGATCATCACGGCGCGGGAGCTAGATCAGGCCTCCCTGCCTCCGGCAGCTCGCACCTGGCTTAACACCCATTTGGTGTTTACCCATGGCTACGGCTTCACGGTTTCGCCGGTGAACACCAGCAGTCCCGATGGCCTGCCCGATTACTTCATTAGCGACCTAGGTGCATCAACCAGGGTTCAGGGCAATGCCCAGCTGGGCATCACCACCGCCCAGGTGCGCGCCGGCATCCCCATCGGCAAGCCCAGCCTCTACTTCGGGGCACTGGTGTCGCCCTATGCCCTTGCTCCCACCAAGGTGCAGGAGTTTGACTACCCCCAGGGTGACGAAAATCTTTACACCCACTACGGCGGCTCAGCTGGTGTGCCGATCGGCTCTGCTTGGGGCCGGCTGGCCGCGGCCACATATCTGCGAGAGCCGAAGTTGCTTATGCAGGGGGCGATTACCCCCCAGACCCGACTGCTACTGCGCAGGGAAGTTCGCCAGCGCCTGAGCAGCATGGCCCCGTTTGTGCGCTTCGAAGGCGATCCCTATTTGGTGTCGGTGCAACTCGATAAGCCCGGTCCCTTCGCCCGCGATCAACACCAGTTTTGGATTGTGGAGGGCTTTACCACCAGCCGCAGCTATCCATACAGCGCTGCCGTGCCTGGCGACGCTGATATCCGCTATCTACGCAATTCGGTGAAGGCGGTAGTAGACGCTTACAACGGCACGGTCGTGCTCTATGTGGCCGAACCGGATGATCCAATCATCGTCGGTTGGCAGCGCTTGTTTCCGGATCTTTTTCAGCCGCTAGCGGCGATGCCTAAGCCCCTGCAGGCCCATATTCGCTATCCCCAGCGCCAGTTCGAGCTGCAGACCTCCCAGCTACTGCGGTATCACGTCACCGATCCGCGCATTTTCTACAGCGGTGATGACGTGTGGCAGGTGCCCAAGGAGCTCTACGGGCGCAGCCAGATTCCGGTGAAGCCTTATCACATCAGCGCCCAGCTCACCCCAGAGTTGCCGCCTGAATTCCTGCTGCTGCAGCCGCTCACTCCCTTGGCCCGCCCCAACCTGGCCGCCTGGTTGGCGGCCCGCAGCGACGCCCCCAACTACGGCGAATTGGTGTTGCTGCGCTTCCCAACCCAAACGCCAATCTTCGGTCCGGAGCAGGTTCAGGCCCTGATTAACCAGAACCCGCGCATCAGCCAGCAGTTTGGTCTCTGGGATCGGGCCGGATCGGAGGTGATTCAGGGCAATCTCTTGGTGGTACCAGTGGGCGAGGCGCTGCTTTACGTGGAGCCCGTTTATCTCAAGGCCCGCAACGGTGGGCTGCCTACCCTCACTCGCGTGGTGGTAAGCGATGGCACCAGGGTGGCGATGGAAACCACCCTGGACCGGGCGATTGCCTCCCTGTTGGCGCCAGGCCCAGCCAATCGATCGGGCTTATGAAAAAGGCCCCTTAAGGGGCCATAAAAAGGCCCCGTAAGGGGCCGGTGATCTCCATGGCTGGAGCATTAGGAGGGTATGGCTAGATCAAGCTGCGACTGCTGCCTTGGGGTCAAGGGCGCCCTTGGCGTAGAGGCCGGCGTAGTAGTTGATGTCGCGCTGCTTGATCTTGCTGGCGTTGCCGGCACACCAGAACTGCTGATAGCGATCCAGGCACACCTGCTTCATGTACTGGCGGGCAGGCTTGTTGAAGTGGCGGGGATCGAAGTTGGCAGGATCCTTGAAGGCCGCTTCCCGAACAGCTGCGGTGAAGGCGAGGCGGTTATCGGTGTCGATATTCACCTTGCGCACGCCGTTGCGGATGCCCTCCTGGATCTCTTCGACGGGCACGCCGTAGGTCTCGGGGATGGCGCCGCCGAACTTGTTGATCATGTCCAGCCACTCCTGGGGCACGGAGGAGGAGCCGTGCATCACCAAGTGGGTGTTGGGGATCGCTTTGTGGATCTCAGCGATGCGGCTGATGGCCAGCACTTCACCGGTGGGCTTGCGGGTGAACTTGTACGCGCCGTGGCTGGTGCCGATGGCGATCGCCAGGGCGTCAACTTTGGTTTTGGCGACGAAATCGGCTGCTTCGGCGGGGTCGGTGAGCAGCTGGCTGTGGTCGAGCTTGCCCTCGAAGCCATGGCCGTCCTCGGCCTCACCCATGCCGGTTTCCAGGGAACCCAGGCAACCCAGCTCGCCTTCCACACTCACGCCGATGGCGTGGGCCACGTCCACCACCTCTTTGGTGACAGCCACGTTGTACTCGTAGCTGGCGGGGCTCTTGGCGTCTGCCATCAGCGAGCCGTCCATCATCACCGAGGTGAAACCGTTGGCGGCAGCACCAAAGCAGGTGGCAGGGCTGTTGCCGTGGTCCTGGTGCATCACCACCGGGATGTCGGGATAGGTTTCGACTGCGGCCAGGATCAGGTGGCGCAGGAAATTTTCACCGGCGTACTGGCGGGCACCGCGGGAGGCCTGCAGAATCACCGGAGAGTCGGTCTCACTGGCCGCCTCCATGATCGACTGCACCTGCTCCAGGTTGTTTACGTTGAAGGCAGGGATGCCATAGCCGTTCTCAGCGGCATGGTCGAGCAGCAGCCGAAGCGGAACGAGCGCCATGGGAAAACCTCTCGGGGTCGGGAGTTGAACTGGGGGCGACTCTAGGGGATGCCCCTTGGAGTGCCCTGGGCAGCTCCCAGGCGGGCCCAGTCGCAGCAGCGCTGACTCAGCACTGCCTCGCCCAAGCCAGGCAGCATCGGTCGGCCCTCGCGCACCGCCGCACTCCACCAGCTGTGGATGCGCTGCACCGGCGCAATCCGGCCATCGGCCCAGGTGCGAGCAAAGCTCCAGCGCTCATCAGCCTCCACCGGCCGCAATGGCTCTCCCGCCTGGGAGTGCCACAGCCCAAAGCCATGGACGTAGTCGGCCTGGTTGTCGGAGCCGAGCACGGCGGTGCCGTCACGGCCATACAGCTCCAGCCAGCAGCCCCGGCCCCTGCGGGTCACGGAGGCCAGGTTGAGCTGGGCCGGCACCTTCTGCCCCAGGGGTGTTTCCAGCTCCAGCTGCACCAAGGCGATGTCTTCGGCATCCACCCTGGCCAGGCGACCACTGCCATCGGCTAGGCGACCACTGCCATCGGCCAGGGGCCGCTGGGTAATTGCCGTGCTCAATTGGGCCCTAAGGGAGTGGCTTGGACCCACCAGCCAGTGCAGGGTGTCAAAGGCATGGGTGCCCAGTGCTCCCAGCACCCCGCCCCCTTCGGCTGCCTGGGAATACCAGCTCCAAGGGCGCGAGGCGTCAGCTCGGCTGCCCATCAGCCAGTCGTATTTCACCAGCACCAATTCACCGAGGACGCCGCTGGCCAGCAGGTCGGCGAGCTGCTGGAACAGGGGAACGGCCCGGTATTCAAAGTCGACCGCCACGGTTAGCCCCCGCTGCAGGGCCAGCCGTTGCAGGCTCTCGATCTGCTCGGCGTTGAGGGCTACGGGCTTCTCCAGCAGCAGGTGCTTGCCCGCTTCCAGGGCGCGCCTGGCTAGATCAAAACGTGGCCCCGGCGGGGTGGCAATCACGATTGCCTCGACGGCCGGATTGGCCAGCAGCTCATCGAAGTCGCTGTGGCCAGGCAGTTCGGCGCTGCGGCAGGCGGCTTCCAGTCGCTCGGGGCGCGGGTGCCAGAGGGCCACCGGCTCGGTGCCGGGGCAGGCGCGCAATGCGGGTAGGTGCACGGCCTCGCCAAAGCCCAGGCCAGCAATGGCCACCTTCAGCGGAGGAGCGCTCATGAGAGGCCCTCGGCTGCGGTGGCACAAACTTCGCCGATCACGCTGCTGATCAGGTTGTCTCCCGATGCTGGTTGCCATTCAGCCCTGAACTGGGGTAGGCCGTTGATAGAAGTGTCGCGGAACAGCTCCTGGCCGCAGTCAATTTCCATCACGTAGAGATCGGATAGGGGCCTGGGTTGCTCCTCGCTGACAGGTTTTTGGAAGCGTGTCAGCACCGAAATATTGCCGCCTCGGCTGGTGCGCAGACTGCCGCCATCCCACCACTGGCGTCCCTCGCTGGTGCTGGCCACCTCATGCCAGTCGACCGGGCCAGCTAGGGCCCTTCCAGGCGTGGCGGCCAGGATCCCCACGACCAGAAACAGCAGCAGCAGAGTTCGGGCTGCCCGGCGCAGGCCGCTCATGCCGGCACCGTTTCACGACAGCCGTGCATGGTTAGCAGGCTGGCCAGGGTTGCCTTGAATTCAGTGCGATCCACGATCGCGTCCACGAAGCCGTGGTCGCGCAGGTATTCGGCGGTTTGGAAGCCCTCGGGCAGCTTTTCACGCAGGGTCTGCTCGATCACCCGGCGGCCGGCGAAGCCGATCAGGGCCTTGGGCTCGGCGAGGATTAAGTCGCCCAACATGGCGAAGCTGGCGGTTACACCCCCTGTGGTGGGGTAGGTGAGCAGGGGTAGGTAAAGGAGCTCTGCCTGGCGGTGCCGCTCCAGGGCGCCGGAGATCTTGGCCATCTGCATCAAGCTCAGCATCCCCTCTTGCATGCGGGCACCACCGGAGGCGCAGACAATCAGCACCGGTATGCGCCGGGCGGTGGCTGTTTCGATCAGGCGGGTGAGCTTCTCGCCCACCACCGAACCCATCGAGCCGCCCATGAAGCGGAAATCCATCACTCCAAGGGCCAGGGGCAGGCCACTGGTGCGGCAGATACCGGTAGCCACGGCGTCGCGCAGGCCAGTGCTCTGCTGGCTGTCGCGGATGCGATCGGCGTAGCTACGCCGGTCCTTGAAGGCTAGGGGGTCGGTGGGTGAGAGGCCGGTATCCATGGGCTCGAAGCTGCCCGGGTCGGCGATCAGGGCGATGCGCTCAGGGCTGTCGATGCGGTTGTGGTGGCCACATCCCTTGCAAACGCTGGCGTTAGCCACCAGGTCTTTGCGATACACCACCAAACTGCATTCCGGGCACTTGCTCCAGAGACCGTCGCCCTCCTCCTGCTCCTGGGTGACCCGCACGGTTGGGGCATTTTTCTGGCGATCCGCAAACCAGTCGAACAGCGACATGCGGCGTTTACCAACAGCTCGACCTATTAAAGGCGCTTCACCACACCAGCCCCAGCACGGCCAGCCATAGGTCGTTGCCGAGTAGCCACACGGCGGCCCCACCAGCTGCAAGGAAGGGGCCAAAGGGAAAGGGCTGGTGCTTGCCCAGCAGGCCGCTGAGCCGGCCGATGCTGCCCAGCACCGCCCCGGCAAACACCGCCAGGATCACGGTGATGCCAAGCCCGGTGAGACCAAGCCAAGCCCCCAGCAGGGCAGCCAGTTTGGCGTCTCCCAGGCCGAGGGCCGGCCGGCCGATTGCCTTGTGGGCCAAGGCACTGACCGTTTCAAAGCCAACCAGGCCAACTCCGGCGGCCACAAGATGGTGAAACAGCAGCTCTCGGCCGATTGCGTCACCCTGCTGGAAGCCGATCACTGCGCTCACCGCCAGGCCTAGTAACAGGCCAACGCGGCACAGGGGTTCGGGCAACCAGAGGCGATCGATATCGATCAACACCAGCGGCAGCAGCCAGCTCAACAGCAGCCAGCCTGCGGCTACCAGCAGCCAGGGCTGGGGGTTAGGGCCCATGGCGCTCGGCTGGGCCAGCAGGGCCGCTACCCAGAGCCCGGCGCTAAGCAGCTCCACCAGGGGGTAGCGGCAGGAGATCGGAGCACCGCAGTGGCCACAGCGGCCACGCAGTAGCAACCAGCCCAGCAGGGGCACATTTTCAAACCAGCGCAGCCGGCTGCCGCAACGGGGGCAGTGGCTGGGTGGCAGCACGATCGATTCCTCCCGCGGCAGGCGCCAGGCCACCACATTGAGAAAGCTGCCCACGCAGGCTCCAAGTAGGGCCACCACAACTGGCACGGCTGGGGAGCTGGCAAGCAGCGGAGCAAGGGGGCTCAAACGGGCCTCAGGCGAGAGGGGGAGAGGATGGTTTGCGGGGTAGACGCAGCCTGGCTGCACCGCTCCCTGTCAGGCGGCCCCGGATCAAATTAATGGGCACAAATTGCTCATCGGGCAGCAGCACCGGCTGGTCGAAAACAATTCTGCCCTGCAATATTTGCTTGCCATTGAGCACCACGCCGGATGGTTCGTGGCCGGCGTTGCCGAGCTCCAAAGACTGAAACAAGATGCGGCGAGCTGCCTGAATCACCAGACTGCTGTTGATCTGGTCGAGACGCAATGAGTCTGCGGCCTTGGTTTTGGCAGCCCCCGGAATCAAAAACGACGGGGAAGGATTCTTCGTGGGTGTGGCGAAGGAGATCGGCCTCACCAAAACGAATGGCAACCCCAGAATAGGGGTTGCCATTGCAATCAGGACAGCTTCTTCTTCTCTTCGATCATGCGATGGATGATCGGCGTAAGGATCAGCTCCATGGCGAAGCCCATTTTGCCGCCGTTCACCACGATCGAGGTGGGGCTCGACATGAACGAGTCGTGGATCATGTCGAGTAGGTAGGTGAAGTCGATGCCCCACTTTTCGCGGGCCCCCTTGCGGAAGTGGATGATCACGAAGGATTCATCCGGCGTGGGGATCTCCCGGATCATGAAGGGGTTGGAGGTGTCCACCGTCGAAACCCGCTGGAAGTTGATATCCGTGAGGCTGAACTGGGGGCAGATGTGGTTGATGTAATCCGGCATGCGGCGCAGGATCGTGTCCACCGTGGCCTCAGCCGAATAGCCGCGCTCCTTGTTGTCACGAGCGATCTTCTGGATCCACTCCAGGTTGACTACCGGCACCACGCCTACTAGTAGATCAGCCAAGCAGGCTACGTCGTAACCCTCACCCTTGACTCCGCCGTGTAGACCTTCGTAGAAGAGCAGGTCGGTGCCGGTGGGGATGGCTTCCCAGGGAGTGAACTGGCCGGGATCCAGGTTGGTGCCGAGGCGGGCGTTGTGCTCGGCGGCCTCTTCAACGGAGTGCAGGTAGTAGCGCTTCTGGCCACTGCCGGTTTCGCCGTAGGCCTTGAACAGCTCTTCGAGCTTGTCAAACAGGTTTGCTTCGGGGCCGAAGTGGGAAAAGTTTTCACCATTGGCCAGGGCGGTAGCCATGGCTTCCTTCATCGGGCCGCGCTCGTAGCGGTGGTAGCTGTCGCCCTCCACCACTGCAGGTGTGATTCCCTCGCGCTTAAAAATGTGCTCGAAGGCGCGCTTGACAGTGCTGGTGCCTGCGCCGGAGGAACCGGTGACAGAAACAACCGGATGACGCTTCGACATGCGCAGGAATCAACGAAACTGATCGCGAGTTTGGCAGGTCGCCGGCGCCTTACCCCGCCAGGGCCCCCAGCAGCTGCTCTCCCATGGCGCGGCAGCCCAGCTGGGTGCAGCCCTCGCTCATCAGGTCACCGGTGCGATAGCCAGCGGCTAGGACCCGGTCGACGGCGGTTTCTAGGGCGGTGGCAGCGGCGTCTTGCTGCAGGCCGACCCGCAGCATCATGGCGGCGCTGAGCACCATCGCCATCGGGTTTGCCTTGTCCTGGCCAGCGATGTCAGGGGCGGAGCCATGGATCGGCTCAAACAGGCCTGGCCCGCTGGACCCCAGGGAAGCGGAGGGCAGCATGCCGATCGAGCCGCTCAACATGGCGGCTTCATCACTGAGGATGTCGCCGAAGAGGTTGCTGGTTAGCAGCACGTCGAATTGACGAGGATTGCGCACCAGCTGCATGGCGGCGTTATCAACGTACATATGGCTGAGTTCCACCGTCTGGTAGTCCGCCGCCATGGCGGTGACCTGGTCGCGCCAGAGCTGGCTCACGTCCAGCACGTTGGCCTTGTCAACGCTGCAAAGCCGGCCGCTCCGAGTCACGGCCAACTCGAACGCCACCTTGGCGATGCGGTCGATCTCGTCGTCGAAGTAAGCCATGGTGTTGAAGGCCCGCACCCGGCCTTCAGCTTCCACCCGCCCCTTAGGGGTGCCGAAGTAAACGCCGCCGGTGAGCTCACGCACTACCAGCAGGTCCACCGCTTCGATCACCTCCCGTTTGAGGGTGGAGGCGTCGATTAGGGCTGGGATGATCTTCACCGGCCGCAGGTTGGCGAACAGGCCCAGAGCTGATCTGAGCCCCAGCAGACCCGATTCAGGGCGCTGCTCCCGGGGCAAGCTGTCGTATTGGGGCGAGCCGATGGCGGCGAGCAGCACCGCATCGGCGGCCTTGCAGGCCTCGAGGGTGCTGTTGGGCAGGGGCTCGCCGGTGGCGTCAATGGCAACGCCGCCCATGGGCTGCTCGTCGTAGACGAGGCTGAACCCATGGCTGCTGCTGACCGCATCGAGCAGCTGGCGGGCTACAGCCATGATTTCCGGGCCGATGCCGTCGCCGGGAAGCAGGGTGATCCGGTAGCTCGACGTCATGGGCCTTGAAGTGCTGGGCGCGAGGCTAGGGCTTGGCCTGCTTCTCCAGCTGCCGCAGGGATTTAACGAGCTCTGGCAGCTTGTTGAATACGGCTGAGCTGCGCAGCCAGAGGCGGTTGGAGATAGCCGGATAGCCGCTCACCACCTCGCCGGCGGCCACCTCCCCATGCACCCCGGATTTGGAGCTGGCGATGGCTCGGTCGCCCATCACCGCCTTGTTTGCCAGACCCACCTGGCCCGCCAAAATCACGCCATTGCCAAGGCGGGCCCCGCCGGCGATGCCCACCTGGGCCGCCAGGGCGCAGCCCTTGCCGGTGCTGACGCCATGGCCGATATGAACCAGGTTGTCGATCTTGGTGCCGGCGCCGATGCGGGTTTCACCTACGGAGGGTCGGTCGATGGTGCTGCCGCAACCCACCTCAACCCCCTCCTCAAGAACTACCTGGCCGGTCTGGGGCATCTTGCGCCAGCCATGGGCGGTGGGCACGAAGCCAAAGCCCTCGCTGCCCACAACGGCATTGGAGTGCACGACGCAGCCCCGGCCCAGGCGGCTGCCGGGGTGCAGAACGGCACCGGCGTGCAGCTCGCAGTCGTCACCGATCTGCACGTCTTCGTAGAGCACCACCTGGGGGTGGAGTACGCAGCTGGCGCCGATCTGCACGTTGGCGCCGATCACGACCAGGGGGCCTAGGTGGGATCCCATGCCGACTACGGCGCTTGGATCGACCACGGCACTGGGGTGGATGCCAGCGGCGGGTTGGCGGCGGGGGTGGAGAGCAGCGAGGGCCTCGGCAAAAGCCAGGCGTGGATCAGCAAGGGCGATCCAGGCCAGGTCTCGCTCCAGGGCGAGCCGCTGCAGGGCTGCGGCCTCATCGCCGCGGGCTGGCAGCAGGATGGCTCCGGCGTTGCTGCCGGCCAGGGCGGCAGCTAGGCAGTTGCCTGGTTCCAGAAAAGTGAGCTGATCAGCCTGGGCCTTATCTAGGGCGGCGGCCCCATTTAGCTCGGGGTCGTTAGCGAGATGCCGCGGACTGGCATCCGTAACTTCGCTGAGCTGGCTGAGCAGTTCGCTGAAGCGCATGCCAGGGAATAGGAGCGGGGCGAATCGTAGGTCCGGCCTTAACGGCTGGTGAGCACCAGCTGGTCGCGGTGCACCACCTCAACGCCGGAGCTGCCCATCAGCTCTCGCAGCTCCGTGCTGCTAAGGCTGGCCAGACCTCGGCCCAGCTCGCGCCCATCACTGGCCAGCAGGCGCACCGCCTCGCGGCGCTCGAAATCGCCTACCACCGCTTGCACTCCCACGGCCAGCAGCGAGGCTCCCTGCTGGGTTAGGGCCCTCTCGGCGCCGGCGTCTAACTGCAGGCTGCCCTTGGGCAGGAGCGCGTGGGCCAGCCAGCCCTTGCGGTCTGGAAGGGGGGTGGGGCTGGGCTGGAACAGGGTGCCGACCCGCACGCCGGCCAGCAGGGCATCGAGCACGGCGGGGTCACGGCCGTCAGCCAGGCGCACCCGGATGCCGCTGGAGGTGGCGATGCGGGCTGCAATGAGTTTGGTGGTCATGCCGCCAGTGCCCCACTGACCTCCGCCGGTAGCCACCGATTGCAGGCTGTCGAGCTCGGCCAGGCTGGCCACCTCCTCGATCGGCCGGGCCTCGGCGTCGCTGCGGGGGTCGCCTGAATAAAGACTGTCCACGTCGGTGAGCAGCACTAGTTCATCGGCGCCGATCGCCACCGCCACAAGGGCGGAGAGGGTGTCGTTGTCGCCGAAGCGCAGTTCGTCGGTGGCCAGGGTGTCGTTTTCGTTGACCACCGGCACGACTCCCCAGTCCAGAAGCTGCTCGAGGGTGCGGCAGGCGTTCTGGTAGCGGCGGCGGGAGGCCAGATCGCCGCGGGTCAGCAGCACCTGGGCTACCGCCAGACCACGTACGGCGAAAGCGTCTTGGTAGAGGGCCATCAGCCGGCCCTGGCCCACGGCGGCGGCGGCCTGGAGAGCCACCACTTCGCTGGGGCGCTGCCCCAGGCCAAGGGCTTCGCAGCCCAGCCCCACGGCCCCACTGGTAACTAGGGCGATGGTCTCGCCCTGGCGCCGTTGGCGGCTGAGACTGGCAGCTAGATCTGCGATCACCGCTGCGGTGGGGCGCTCGGCGCTGCCCCGCAGCAGGCTGGTGCCCACCTTGATCACTCGGCGCATGGAGTGGGATGGGGTTGTCATCAGCCCAGGCTGGTGCCCACCCAGTTGGCCAGGCGCAGCTCCATTTTTTGGAGCCGATCCCGCTTGCAAGGCTGACCTAGGGGATCGATCGGTTTCACCAGCACGGTGAATAAGCCAAGCCGGTTGCCGGCGATCACATCCGTAAACAGGCGGTCACCGATCAGGGCGACCTCCTGGTGGGGCAGGTTGAGCTCCGCCAGCACCCGACGCAGGGCGCTGCGGCGTGGTTTGCCGGCGGAAATTGTGTAGGGCAGGTCGAGCTGGGCCGCCACCGCTCCGATCCGCTGGCGGGAGGGGTTGTTGCTGAATAGGTGGATCGGCACCTGCTGCCGCGCTTGCTGCAGCCAGCGCAGGGCGCTGGCGGGCAGCTCCGCCTGGCGGCGGGGGAGCAAGGTGCGATCGACATCGAGCACCAGGGCCCGGATCGGTTGCTCGAGCAGCTCCTGCAGGGGCAGCTCGGCCAGGGTGCACTCCCGCAGCCAGTTAGGGCGCAGCAGCTGGCGCAGCATCAGTCGTCGCCCTCGCGCTCTTCCAATTCAGCCTCGATTCGGGGTTGAACCCGTTCAAACTCCTCGCCTTCCACTAGCAAGGCGCCGTCGCCATTCATGCGGGCCACCACGAAGAACGGATCTAGGGGGATGTACAACCCATATTCCAGATCGTCTACGAGGAAGCTCACCAGCAATTCGTAGGTCTCGGAGTCGTCGTCGGCGTCATCGTCGTCATCGAGCTCATCGGGTTCGGGCTCGTCCAGTTCGCCGCTGACGGTGAGGGTGACGGCAGAGCGCACCAGGGTGAGGTCGTGCTCCTGCAGCACCACATCGGCAACCGACAGGATCGGCTCGGTGGCATCGATGGTGTCGATCAGTTCTGGGTCTTCGTCGCCGTCGAGGCGGAACAGACAGACAGGGGTGTCGACCGGGGTGAGCAGCACGTAGTCGTGGCCATCGAGGGGGATCAGCTGCTCGAGGAAGCAGAGCAGCTGGCGGCCGCGGCTGTCGTGCACCAGCACGGTGGGAACATCGGCGGGGATCTCCGAGCTGGACTGGGAGGGGGGTTCGGAACTCATGGGCTGGAATTGGATCTCTTCAGGATGCTGCAGCGTCGGCCGTCTGGCAGCGCTCGATGGTCGCCGGGAGCACCGGATCGGGGCCGTCCTGCAGCCATTGTTCGAGCAGCAGGGCCGCGGCGGCGCTGTCGAGGGCACCGCTGCGGTCGCCGTGAAGCCCGTGGCGCTCGCCGGCGGCCCAGGTGCTGGCGTGCTCATTTACCCAGGCCAGAGGAAGCTGCAGCCGGCGGGCAAGGCGCTCGCCGTAGCGCTGACAGTGCAGGGCTTGGGCGGTGGGCTGCCCAGCCGCATCGAGCGGCAGGCCCACCACCAGGGCCAGCACCCGCCGCTGCTGCACCAGGGAGTTCAGGTGCTCTACGTCGCTGGCGAAGGAGCCCCGGGCCAGGGCCCGCAGGGGGGTAACGGTTAGGCCGAGGGGGTCACAGCCCGCCAGGCCGATGCGCCGTCGCCCAACGTCGAGGGCCAGCGCTGAGCGGGGCTGCGGGGCGCTTCTTGATCGGGTCGCGCTCACAACGGCGGGGCCAGGGGGGTTGGGGTGGGCAGGGGGCGGCGGCGGGGTTGCCACTGCTCGAGCAAGGCATCGATGCGCTGGGCGGCCCGTGCCGGGGCATGCAGCCCCTGACGCCGCCAGACGCTGCGTGCCATCAGCACCCGCTCGCCCCGCTCCTGAGCTCCCAGCTCAGCGAGCCAGCGCTGGCGAGCTTCGTCGCGCAGGTCACAGCGCAGCCAGAGGGGTTCGCCGGCGCCGAGGCCGGCTTGGGCTTGGTGCAGCAGCAACTCGGTGGCGGCGCCCACCAGGTGTTCCCAGCCGGGATGGACACTCAGCTCCACATCGTGACCGCCGCCTGGGTGCTCGCCGATCCAGCGCACGGCGGCCACCGCCTGCTCCCGGCTGGGATCCACCAGCATCCAGCCGCGGCCGTGGCTCTGGTCGAGCAGATCTTCGACGCGGCGATCGAGCAGCTGACGCAATTGGGCCGGGCAGGCGGCCTGCTCCAGGTGCCAAAGCAGGGTGGCGCTGCGGCGGTTGAGAGGTGTGAGCTGCAGCTCTGCCGGTGCGGGGCTGCTGGCCGAGATAGGGCTGCCGCCGGCAGGGGCGCCAGGCCAGCACCACAGCCGGTCGCTGCGCAAGGGCTGAAAGCCCTGCTCGCGCAGCATCGCCAAGCGGGTGTCATCGAGGCTGGAGGCCGCAGCAATCCAGCTGGCCGCTCCCCGGGCCCGCTGGATTGCTGCTCGCAGCAAGGTGCTGGCCAGTTCATGGCGGGCGGCGCTTGGGGCCAGGCGCAGGTGTTGCATCTGCCAGCAACTGCCGCTGCGGTTGAGCCGGCGGCAGACGATCAGGCCGAGCGGCTTCTGGCCACTGAGAGCTACCAGCACCTGGGGTGCGAGGGAGGGCCTAGCCAGAAGCGCCTGCATTAGCCGCTCGGGCAGGCCCAGCAGCACGGCCCGCTGCAGCACCGGTTGCAGGGGCAGAAAGGCGGGATCGGTGAGTAGGGGCAGGTGCCAGCCAGCCAAGGTTTCGAGCCGCCAGCTATCTGGCCCCGGAGGCTCGGGTGGTGCCGGAAGGGCAGAAGGCGGCTGCAGGATCCCGAGCATGGGGGCGTAACCAGTTAGCCGCGTAAGCCAACTGTATCGGCGCCAGAGACGGCTGCGGCTTAGCTGGGCTGGGGCTCAGCTGGGCTGGGGCTCAGCTGGGGCGCACCAGCACCAATGGGGTGCGCTCGTTGGCATTACCAGCCGGGTTGGGACGCAGGGCCCGCTCCAGCAGGGCTTCATCGCAGCCCGGGCTGGAGGCCAGCACCTTGACCCGGCCCAGATCGTTGACGTCTACCACCGCCACGGCCACGCCCAAGGAGCGGGCCATGGCGGCGCAGAAAGCGGCGGGCTGTTGGGGACCGAGCACAATCGTCTGGTCGTAGGGGGGCGTGGTGCCGGTGATGTCGTCGATCAGGCGGGCCTGGTCGCCGGCAAGGCGATAAAACCAGCCCTTGCTTCCTACAAGTTTCAGGGCCAGGCCAATCAGCCAGGCGCCCAGCACCTGGGCCGGACCGACCACATCGATCAAGGACTGCAGGCCGCAGGCGGTGGCCAGGGAGCTGGTGGGGTGGAAGCCACGACAGAGCAGCCGGGCCAGGGCGCCCGGTTGAACGGTGGCCGGGTGGTGATAGCGACCCTGCATCACCGCCAGGGGGGTTTCGCCGATTGTGAGCACATCGCCGGGTTGGATCAGCTCGCCGGCGTAGCGGCGCAGCACGGCTTCTGGGTCGTCGAGCACGCCGAGCAGGTGGGTGCCAACCGGCAGCACGCGGCAGCGATCACCGTCGCGCCAGTGGGCCGATTGGGGCGCTATGGGAGTGGGTTGCTGCAGCGGTACCAACACGCCATCGCGGCGATGGAGGCGGCCGAAGGGGCCGTAGTTGACCCAGAGAATTTCCAGCCAGAGGGTGTCGAGCAGCTGGTCTAGGGACTGGCCCGGGGGGCCGCTCAGGCTGATCTGGATGCGGGCGCTGGTGCTCTTGCGCCCCTTGACTATGTAGGCGGCCCAGTAGCCATCCGGGCGGGATTCCTCATCCGGATGCAGCGCCTCGATTCGACTCGACACCGTGACGCCTGCCAGGTCGCCCCGACCCAGCAAGGTGGGCCGCAGCTCGATCTCCGGCACCATCACCTCCATGCGGTGGTGGGGGTTGTGGATCGTCACCATGCCGGAGACGGTGAGGCCATCGCTGCCGGCTTCGACGCGGAAGTCTTCAGCGCGCAGCCGCAGCGGCGAGGCGGGGCGCAGGCGATGGCGAAGCTCCAGCACTACCAGGCTGAGGCCCAGCAGCAGGGCCAACACCAGCAAGAGCTTGAGCAGAACCAGTGCGGCAAGCGATGAGGCCATGGGCGAAGGCGCCAATTGCGACGAGGCACGAATCGACGGAGCGTAAATGGCCTAGTGGTCTTAATTTCTCGCCATCACGGAATCGGTGATCGGCATGCGTAAGACCTTCGTGCTCGACACCAACGTGCTGCTGCACGATCCGGCAGCCCTGACACGCTTTGAAGACAACAACATCCTGATCCCGATCGAGGTGGTCGAGGAGATCGACCGCTTTAAGCGGGATCCAGCTGAAAAGGGACGCAATGCCCGCCAGGTATCGCGGCTGCTGGACGCTCTGCGCGCCCATGGCAACTTGGCCGATGGGGTACCCAATGGCGAACAGGGCGGCACGCTCAAGGTGGTGTTTTGCCGGGCCGAAACCCTTAGCCAGCTGCCGCCCGAGCTCAAGGGCGGCAGCGGCGACAACAACATCCTGGCGGTGGCCCTAGAGGAGCAGCGCCTGCAGGCGGTGCTGGGTAGCCAGCCACCGGTGGTGCTCGTTACCAAGGACACCAACCTGCGCATCAAAGCTGATGCGGTGGGCTTGATCGCCCAGGACTACACCAGTGACCGCGTTGCAATCAGAGACCTATATCCCGGCTTCTGTGAGGTGTGGGTGGATGCGGAGCAGATGGATCGGGTCAAGCTGCCGCCAGGTCTGGCGGTGGAGGGTCTGGTGCTGGAGGCGCCGCTGCAGGCCAACGAGGGCGTGACCCTGATCGATCGGGCCCAGCCGGCCCACACCCTGCTGGCTCGCTACAACGCCGCCACCGCCAGCCTGCAGCCGCTGCAGCGGGCGCCCAAGGCCAAGCTTGGCCGCATCCAGCCCCGCAACCGGGAGCAGACATTTGCCCTTGATCTGCTGCTGGACCCCAGCATCCAGCTGATCACCCTGGTGGGCAAGGCCGGCACCGGTAAAACCCTGCTCGCCCTGGCCGCTGGGCTGCACCAGGTGGCCGATGAGCGGCTCTACGAGCGTCTGCTGGTGACCCGCCCGGTGATTTCCCTCGGCAAGGAGATCGGCTTTCTGCCTGGGGATCTGGATGAAAAAATGGGTCCCTGGATGCAACCAATCATCGACAACCTCGACTTTCTGCTCGGCGGCACTGAGGAGGATGGGCGGGGTGCTGCGCGGGCTGGTGGCAGTCACCGCGGGCCGCGCAGCAATTGGACCGACCTCAAGGGCATGGGCCTGCTCGAGGTGGAGGCGATCAGTTATATCCGCGGTCGTTCGATTCCGCGCCAATTCATGGTGGTGGACGAGGCCCAGAACCTCACCCCCCATGAGGTGAAGACGATCGTGACTCGGGTGGGCGAGGGCACCAAAATTGTGCTCACCGGGGATCCTTACCAGATCGACAATCCCTACGTGGATGCTGAAAGCAACGGCCTCACTTGGCTGGTGGAGCGCTTCAAGGGCCAGCGGCTCGCCGGCCACGTGACCCTGCTGCGGGGTGAGCGCAGTGAACTGGCCGAGCTGGCCGCCAATTTGCTGTAGGGCGGCCAGTCCCCTTCATTGGGGTTGGAAGACGACGTTCCAATCCTGCTTCATATCCACAACTAGCCAGCCCTGCTTGGGAGCCTCCTTTAGGGCTTCTACAAGCTTGCCGGTGCTGGTCGTCTTGGCATCGTAGGCATACTCGCGTTCAGCGTCGGTGTGATGGACGATCAGCCCTAAACTGGGGCGAGGATTGTTGATCGTGGTGTACTGCAACATGGCGTGATCGCCATCACTGTTGCCACAGCAAATTACAGGTCTGCGGCCGATAAACTGATGGATGCCAACTGGCTTGCCGGCCTTATCATTTACGAACAAGTAATCAAGGGTTTTGGTGATTACTGGTTTGCCGTCCCGCAGTTCGAATACGGCCCGCGAAGTCGAGCCAACAACTTGCTCTGGTGGTATGCCGTAAACCTGTTCCACCCAGGCCCGCATAAAGTCGGCGCCGCCACCTGAAACAATGAAGTTCTTAAAGCCGTTATCGCTTAGGTAGCGAAGGAGCTCCTGCATGGGTTGGTAGGTGAGCTCGCCATAGGCACTGCCATAGCGCGGATGGTTGGCCGATCTAAACCATGCCTGTACGGCATCTCGAAATTCTTCTACCGTCATGCCTGCATGGGTGATCGCCAGGATCTGCATCAGGCCATCGAAGTGTTCACCTTCCAGGAGTTTTGCAAGATCGCCGTCTAAGGCAGCTTGCACCATGGGGTTTGAGGTAAGACTCGGCTCGGTGAGGATGCGCAGCTTCAGCTCGTCGATGGCAAAAGCTGCCTGAAAAGGTAGCGGATTTTCCGGCCAGAGCGTGCCGTCATTGTCATGCACAGCAATGCGTTCGGCTGGGGGCAGGTATGCGGGTGAGTTTTTATTTGTGACTTTGGCGATGAATGTAAAAATAGCTTGTTTGATCTGCCCTTCATTCCAGGAGGGCAGCGGATCTGCTTGGCGAGAGAAGTCGTATAGCTTTGTTTGAGCGACACCGAAATCGCCTATTTGGTAAAGGCTCACGGAGGCTGTTTGGAAGCTAAAGGCCTCAAATGGCTCTGCCACTAAAGCTTCAACAAAATCACTTGTGCCAATGCCCAGGGTCAGATGGGGCTGATAGTTCGGGCCGGTCCGCGCATCGCCGAAGTTGGTCACGTAGTCAATAGTTGTCTTGCTGATTGCATCGCCGTCAAGGCGAGGCGCAAAGGCATCGCTTGTGCCGTATTTCACGGCAAATGGTGCGGTGGCGGCGATAATTTTTTGCTGAAGTTGATGCTGATAGGGAGTCGCCTCGATATGGAATCCCACCAATTTGAGATTATCACTGGCTAATTCAAAGTAGCCAGTGGCTTTGCCTTCAATATTGATCGGTGGCTCGCTACGCAGCAAGTTGCCAATGGCAGTTGCTACTTGGCCCAGATCTACAGTTTTTATAAATAACTGGAGAATGGTGATGTGAGGCGCGTGGTTGGCATCTAGGGGGAAGCTGGCTGGGTAGTTCTCTCGCAGCCGAGCATTTATCGCCTTTGCTTTCTCAACCGTGGCAGCATCTGGTTCCAGCAGGACGTTGATTGCAGTCAGGGTCATCGGCGTAGTGCTGGGGGTAATAGTCACAACTATGGGTTGTCTGCGCCGGCGCAGGTTTTCGTAGGCCAAGGGTCAGGCCTGCTGGCGGTCCTAAGGCTGGAGGGCTGGGATGTCGTGAACGTCGCGCGATGGCCCCAGGAAGGCTCCTTGGCCCAGGGTGACCCCCATGGCAAGCAGTTCCTGGCGGGTTTCAAGGTCGCCAACAAACTCAGCCACCACCAGGGTGCCGAGTCCCTTGGCAAGTTTCACTACCGCCTCGATGATCAGGCGGTCGGCGGGGTCATCTGCCGTTCCAAGGCCGCGGACGTATTCGCCAGCGATTTTGAGCAGGTCTACGGGTAGGTGCTTCAGGTAGTAGAAGCTGCCGAAGGCGGCGCCGAAGTCGTCGAGCGCCAGCCGGCAGCCGAGTTTGGCCAGGCCCTGACCAAACTGGCGGGCCCGTTGCAAGTTGGCCATCGCTACAGCCTCCGTGAGCTCGAAGATCAGCAGCTCAGGGGGAAAGCTGGTGGCTGCCAAATGGGACTGCAGAAATTGCAGGAAACGATCCCCCTGCAGCGAGGCGCTACTGATGTTTATACCCAGGGCGAGGGGCGGCTGAGTCTTCGTCTGCTCAAGCAGGGTGATGGCCTGACCGGTAACCCATTCATCAATGTCGATGGCCATGCCGAAGCGCTCGGCTGTGTAGAGAAACACCGCCGCCGGAATCAAAATCCCACCTGGGGCCCGCAATCGGATTGCCAGCTCGTAGAAGGCAATCGCATCGGTTTTCAACTCGATCACCGGCTTGGCGTGAAGCACAAAACCGTCATGATCAAGGGCTTCTCGGATCCGCTCTGACCACATCAAACGAGCAGTCACCTTTTCGTGCAGGCCGCTGTCGGTGTGAAACACCCTGACGCAGCCCCGGCCGGATTCCTTGGCCTGATAGAGCGCCAGGTCGGCGTTGATCAGCAGGTCGTCGGCGCACTGGCCGTCATCGCTACTGAAGCCGGCCACGCCGCAACTGGCGGCCACGGTGATGCCTTGGCCTGCTCCTTCCACTACCACCGCAGCGATGGCGCGCAGCAGCTTTTCAGCGTGGCTTTCGGCCTCGGCCAGGTTTGATTCAGGCAGTAACACGGCGAATTCATCGCCTCCCAGGCGGGCAACCTCATCGGTTTCCCGCGAATTGCCGCTCAGGGCTGTGGCCACCGCAATGATCAGGGCATCTCCGGCGGCATGGCCGTACTGGTCGTTGACCTCCTTGAAGTTGTCGAGGTCGAGCATCAACACAGCCCCCCACTGCCGTGGCGGCGGCCGTAGGCGAGCTGGCGGTCAACGTCGATGCGAAAGCGCCGCTGGTTGTAGAGGGAGGTGAGCGGGTCGTGGTCGGCGAAGTATTCCAGCTGGCCGACGAAATGTTTGCGCTCGGAAATGTCGTGCACTTGAAGCACCAAGGTCCCCTGGCGGCTGCCACCGATGTCGTGGCCCTGAGCCACCGTTACTAGCCCCCAGGTGCGATGGCCATCGGCGTGCTCAAAGCGTTTCTCAAAGCTGCAGCTCTCCACCGCGCCACTGCGGAGCCTGGCGATCAGGTCTTCACCGAGGGCGACGTCGTCGCGGTGCACCAGCTCTGCAAATGCCAGCCCCCTCAGCTCCTCCATGGAGCGGCCGGTAAAAAAGGCCATGGCCCCATTGGCCGACTGGATCAAGCCCAGACCACCCCGCTCGGCGCTGGGAAGAACAAAGGCCATCGGGATGCCCGCGTCAGCAAAGGCGCTGTCGCTCAAAAGTTGGGACATGGCCTTATCTCTCCGCTTGGTCCGTGAATGGAAGAACCCACTTCCTTAATGCTGGCAGGTTTATTGGGTTTGGCAGCTCTAGGGAGACTCTGGAGAACCAGTGCCATTCGCGGGACAATGGCCCTGTAATCGCTGACCAGGACTGAGGTAATGGGTGGCAAGCAGCTCGGCTTCTCTGATTACGAGCTCACCACCGCCAAAAAG
>NZ_JAGQBD010000020.1:0-54373 GCF_024345455.1 Cyanobium sp. T1G-Tous | reverse complement strand
TGCTGAATAGTGGTTGTCATGAGAACGAGAAGAGGGTGTTCCAAAGGAACGGGTATGGAAGGTGGCAAGCCACCAGACGGAATCCCGTCGAGCGCAAGAACATTGCGCAACACAACTGTAACGGAAGATTGCAGCATTGGTGAGAAGACTGGCCGGGCGGCGCCAAAGCCCTGCTGATGCATCCCATAAGTGCCGATGATGTCAGTTGCCGCCCTGGCTGCTTGCTCCCGCCCCAACCTCAATGCCTAAGGAGCGGCATACCCCAATCGGGTCAACCCCAGGGGCCAAGCCCAAGGCCTTGCGCAGGGCATCGAGTTGGCTCACCGACTGCAGATCGATGTTGTTGACCATCTGTTCACAGGCGAGCTTCTTAAGAGCCTGGCCATCAGGACGACCACAGGCCGAAATCAAGCTGAGCACCACAAACGCACCTAAGCAGCCGAGCTTTCCCACCAAAACCAGATGATTACCTTGGCCAAGGGTGGAAAAAACAAAACCCATTTGGGTCTGGTCGGACTGGGCTCATCTGGTCAGGCGGCAGCTGGAGACCCTTCATCTGCAAAAAGGCCTGTAAATACCGGCTAATTCCTGCTGTTCACTCGGCAGACCATCCCTAGGGTGCGACAAGAGAATGGCTCCCCCAACGGATGACGAGCATCTACGCCGACAACAGCCTGACCATCGGCAAAACCCCCCTGGTGCAGCTCAATCGGGTCACCGAGGGATGCAAGGCCCGCGTTCTGGCCAAGATTGAAGGCCGCAATCCTGCCTTTTCGGTGAAGTGCCGCATCGGTGCCGCCATGATTTGGCGCGCCGAGCAAGAGGGGCTGCTGGGGCCTGGCAAGGAGCTGGTGGAGCCCACCAGCGGCAATACCGGTATCGCTTTGGCTTTCGTGGCTGCCGCCAAGGGGATCCGCTTAACCCTGACGATGCCGGAGACCATGAGCCTGGAGCGCCGCAAATTGCTCACGGCCTACGGCGCCCACCTCGTTCTCACTGAAGGAAGAATGGGCATGCCCGGCGCCATCGGCGCTGCCAAAGAAATGGCAGCCTCCGACCCCAGTCGCTACGTCCTTCTGCAGCAGTTTTCCAATCCGGCCAACCCCCAGATCCACCACGACACAACCGGCCCTGAAATTTGGACAGACACCGAAGGATCGGTGGATGTACTCGTGGCTGGAGTGGGCACCGGCGGCACCATCACCGGCGTCAGCCGTTACATCAAGGGCACCCTGGGCAAGCCACTGGTTTCGGTTGCAGTTGAACCCAACAACAGCCCAGTGATCAGCCAGGCCAAGGCAGGGCAGGAGCTCAAGCCCGGTCCCCACAAGATCCAGGGCATCGGCGCTGGCTTTGTGCCCGCCAACCTCGATCTGGACTTGGTGGACCGGGTCGAAACCGTTAGCGACGAGGAGGCGGTGGCCATGGCCCGCCGGCTGATGAAGGAAGAGGGAATCCTGGCTGGCATCTCCTGTGGTGCTGCAGCCACGGCCGCCCTGCGGCTAGCCCGAGAGGAGGCCTACGCCGGCAAAACCATCGTGGTAGTGCTGCCCGACTCGGGCGAGCGCTATTTGAGTTCGGTGCTGTTTGAAGGGGTGTTTGACGAGAAGGGGCTTGCCCCACCATCTAGCTGAAGCCGCCATGCAGCTCTCTGCAAGCCAGCCGATCTGGAGCATCCCAGCGCAGGCAGTGCCGGCAGCTCTGCAGTGCACACTCCAAGGCCTGAGCGACTCGGAGGCCCAGCGGCGGTTAGAGAGGTTTGGAGCCAATCGCCTGCCAAGCCAGCGCCGCCGTTCCCTGCTGCTGAGGTTTGTTGATCAACTGGTGCACTTCATGGCCCTGCTGCTCTGGGTGGCTGGGGCCCTGGCGTTTGCGGCGGGCACGCCCCAGCTGGGCTGGGCGATTTGGGCGGTGGTGCTGGTCAACGGTTTGTTTTCCTTTTGGCAGGACTACCAAGCCGAGCGCACCCTGACGGCACTGAAGCGGTCCTTACCGCGCCAGGTGCGGCTCTGGCGCAACGGTGAACTCACCGAGCTTGATGCCGAGCTGCTCGTGCCAGGCGACCGAATCCTGCTGGAGGAGGGAGACCAGGTGCCCGCCGACGCACGCCTGATCCTGGCCAACGAACTCAGCCTGGATCTCTCGGTGCTCACAGGCGAATCGCAGCCAGTGGCGCGCCATGCCGATGCCATCGACTCACCTCCGGCAGACAAAGTTTTCCTGATTCCGTCCCGGGAGCGGACCAATCTGGTTTTGGCGGGCACCAGCGTGGCAGGCGGTCGCGGCGAGGCGATCGTCTACGCCACGGGCGGTGAAACTGAATTCGGCCATGTGGCCCACCTCACCTCCGCCACAACCAGGGGCATCAGCACCTTGGAGCAGCAGGTGGGCCACATCGTGCGCACCATCACAGCCATCGCCTTAACCATGGGGGCGATCACCTTCAGCCTCAGCCTTCTGTTTGTGGGGATGGGTCCCTTCGAAAGCCTTGTGTTCGCGGTAGGCATCATCGTTGCCAACGTGCCCGAGGGCTTGCTGCCCACGGTCACCTTGGCCCTGGCGATCAACGTTCAGCGTATGGCCAGTCAGAAAGCACTGGTACGCAGGCTTTCAGCCGTGGAGACCCTCGGCTCGGTAAGCGTGATCTGCAGCGATAAAACCGGCACCCTCACCTGCAACCGCATGGCGGTGGAGGAGATGTGGCTGCCCCAGGCAGCCGAGAAGCCAGGGGCTGATCGAGGTGCAGAAGCCGAGCTGTTGCTAGCGGCCTGCCTTTGCTCAAACGCCCAAATAAAAGCCAGCGCTGACGGCAGCAGAGCCCTAGGCGACCCCACTGAAACCGCCCTGCTGCTGGCAGCCCAGGCTCGAGATCTGGGCCTCGAGGTGCATCAGCAGCGCCATCCCCGCAGCCGGGAGTTGCCATTTGATTCCCATCGGCGCCGAATGAGCGTGATCGTGCCCACCGATTCCGGTCTGCAGCTGATCACCAAGGGGGCACCCCTGGAGCTGCTAGAGCGCTGCAGTACAGAGGACCGAGCCCAGGCAGTGGCCGCCAACGACGACCTTGCTTGCCGCGGCTACCGCGTCATCGCCGTGGCCCAGCGCCGGCTCGAGTCCACAGAGGAGCATGCCCCAGCCGATCAACTGGAGCAAAAGCTCAGCTTGTTGGGCTTGATCGCCCTCTACGACCCGCCCCGGCCGGAGGTACCCGAGGCGATTCGCCAGTGTCACCAGGCGGGCATCAAGGTCACCATGGTGACTGGTGACTACGGCCTCACCGCCCAAGCGATAGCTCGCCAGATCGGCCTGCTGGATATGCCGGCCAAGGGCAACAACCACGCCCAGGCCGACCCGGTGCGGGTGATCCAGGGCGACCAGCTCGAAATGATCAGCGATGTGCACCTGCGCCAGCTGCTTAAAAACCGCAATCGGCTGGTGTTTGCCCGGATGGCTCCGGAGCAGAAGCTACGGCTCGTACAGGCCTATCGCTCCCTCGGCGAAGTGGTTGCTGTAACTGGCGATGGAGTCAATGATGCACCGGCCTTGCGGGCGGCCGATGTGGGCGTAGCTATGGGCCTGGTAGGCACAGATGTAGCCAGGGAGGCTGCCGATGTGGTGCTGCTAGACGACAACTTCGCCACGATCGTCACGGCGGTGCGCTTTGGCCGCGGCGTGGTGGCCAACATTCGCAAGTTCCTGCCTTACGTGCTGGCTAGCAACGTCGCCGAGATGGCTCCGTTTTTAGCCATGGTGACCCTGCAGATCCCGGCGGCCCTAACGGTGCTGCAGATCCTGGCTGTGGATCTGGGCACCGATTTACTTCCCGCCTTGGGGCTAGGAGCCGAGGCGCCTGAATCTGGATTGATGCGCCAACCGCCCCGGCGTCGCACAGCGTCGCTGCTGGATGGGCCCCTGATGCTGCGCGCCTATCTGGTGCTGGGCCTGAGCGAAGCCGTGGTGTCGATGACGGCCTACCTGCTCAGCTGGCAGCAGCAGGGTGTGGGCTGGGCCGAGCTCAGGCTGGCAGCGCCACTGCTGCTCCACGGCGAGGCCGGAGCAGCGCTTACGGCCAACCAACAGCAGGCCTCAAGTGTGGCCTTCAGCTGCATCGTCGCAGGCCAAATCGGTGTGGCGATGGCCTGCCGCAGTGAGCATCGCTCTGCCTTCGGCAGCTTGGTGGAGCAGGGCTGGCGCCGCAATCCCCTGCTTTGGCTTGGCATAGCAGCGGAAATACTATTTACAGCCCTACTTCTCTACTGGCCGCCCCTATCTCGACTGGCTGCAATGGTTCCCCTCGACAGCCGAGCCCTGCCTCTAATCCTACTGGCGCCGTTTGTGGTGATGTTGGCGGATGATTGGCGCAAAAGCCGGCTCCCTGCTTAGTTCGGCATGGTCACAAACTCCTCGGCAACCGAGGGGTGCAGGGCCATGGTGCGATCGAAGTCCGCCTTAGTGGCGCCCATGCCGATGGCAATTGCTGCCATCTGAATAATTTCAGCGCTGTGCTCGCCCACCATGTGACAACCCAGCACCTTGCCGGTTTCCAGTTCCACTACCAACTTGAGCAATACCCTGGGGCCCCGGCCAGGTAAGGCTTGGCTCATTGGCCGGAAACGGGCCCGATGCACCCGCACGCCCCCTGGGCCGTGGCGCAGGATCGCCTCCTCTTCGCTGAGTCCCACAGTGGCCAACTCCGGCTGACTGAACACCGCACAGGCCACCAGGCTGTGGTCTACCTGGCGCGGGCTAGCGCCATAGACACTGTCAGCAAAGGCCCGCCCCTCATCAATGGCAACCGGGGTGAGGTTGATGCGGTCGGTGACATCGCCAACTGCATAGATATGGGGCACGTTGGTGCGCTGGTCGCTATCCACCGGAATGCGATTGGCCTCAGTGGCGATAGCCGCTGCCTCAAGGCGCAGGCCCTCCAAAAAGGGGCGCCTTCCGGTGGCAAGCAGCACCCCACCGCAAGGAATGAATTCGCCAGCCTCGGTGTGGACGCTGAGGTTGCCGTCACTGCCAGTGATAGCTGCAGGACTGTGGGCAAAGCGAATCTCAATACCCTCCTGCTCCATGCCCTCTTGAACAGCCCTGGCAGCTTCAAGATCAAAGCCCCGCAGCAAATGATTGCCGCGTACCAGCTGGGTCACGCCCACGCCAAGGCCATTGAGGATGCAGGCGAACTCACAGGCGATGAAGCCTGCTCCTACCACCACAATTCTCTCTGGCAGTTGCTCCAGCAGAAACATCTCATCGCTTATCCAGCCCAGCTCTGCCCCTGGAATCGCTGGCCGCTGGGGCCGCCCCCCCACCGCGATCAAGATGCGCTCGGCCCGCAGGCGACGCTCGCCAACGGCAATGGTGTGACCGTCTTCAAAGCAGCCCCAGCCGCGCACCAGCTCTACCCCTGCTTTCTCAAGAAAGCCGAGGTGCAGCAGATTGAGCCGATCCACTTCGGCGCGCACATTGGTCAGCAGGGTGCTCGGGTTGCGGCGAATCCCCTCGATTTCCCAGCCATAGCTGGCTGCATCGGCAAGCAAATGTTTGTAAGCGGAGCCATAAACCAGAAGCTTTTTGGGCACGCAGCCGCGGATCACGCAGGTGCCTCCCACCCGATCGCCCTCCACGATCGCCACCCGGACGCCATAGCTTGCGGCCCGTTTGGCAGCAGCTAGACCACCCGAGCCGGCACCAAGCACCACCAAATCGAAGTGTTCGTTCATGGGCCGGTTGCTTCTTGCTCAGTACTTCCCATCATCTCGGCTGCCTGGACCAATGATGTCAATGGCGCTGCGCTGCACCACCAACTGATAGCGCTGCGGCTGCTTGCTGTTTATGAATTGCTGCACCGCCGCCACCTGAGCGGGGGTGGGCAGATCAGCACGATTGACCCGCACAGAGGCACGAATCAATGGTGGTTTGCTTGTCCAGTCGATGGTGATGCCAACCAGCTGGGAATCTCTGCCAATGGTGATAGTTTCAGTTTTGAGGCTTTTGGCAATCGACTCTTCAATCCGCCGCTGGGCTAGCTGCCGCTGGGATTGGCGCACTAGCTGCAGAAAACTGTTGCTGAGCGGCAGCAGTAGCACCGCCGTAAACAGCAAACTCACCAATCCCATCTGACTGCGCCACAGACGCCTGCGCAGCTGCGGCTGGGTGGCAACCAGCAGCAGCAAGGCGCCGCTAAGAATGCCCAGCAGGTTGGTAACAAACAGCAGCCCGGCGCCACGGGCTGCTTGCCATTCGCCTGCGGAGAGCAGCAGCCCTAAAACGCAAACTGGCGGCACCAGTGCCACCGCGATGGCGGTGCCTACTAAGGATGAAACGGCCCGGCTGCGGATTTTGGCGTAGACCGCCGCTGCACCCGCCACCAGGGCAATGCCCAAATCCAGCAAGTTTGGGGAGGTGCGGGCAGCCACCTCAGCTCCAAATACCGGCATACCCACGCCAGCCCCCACTAGGGCAGAGAGCGAAACCGTGATCGCAAAGCCCGCGGCAAGGGTGACCAGCGAGCGGCCAACTAGGGCCGGATCATGCAGCATCCCAAAGGACATGGATCGCAGCGGCAGTATCCACGGTGCAATGACCATCGCCCCGATCACCACTCCAGCGCTGTCTGCCAGCAATCCGAAGCTGGCAATCAGGGATGCCGAGAGGGTCAGAACCAAAAAATCGGCATCTAAGCGGGCATCAGCCTCAAACTCTGCTGCCAACTCTTCGAAGCTGAGGCTATCGACCATCTCGGCGTCGCAGAGGGAACGCCCATAAAGATAGCCACAGTCGATCTGCCCAACTAAAAAGCCCACAGCGGAGCTGCGGGCTGACTAGAGGCTTCGAGGCCTAGCTTGAAACAAAAAGCGAATACTTACTTTGCCGAGGTGGCGAAGTCTGGATAAGCCTCCATTCCATGCTCACCGATGTCGAGGCCGATAACTTCTTCGCTCTCGGTGACGCGAATACCACCAAAGAGGGCGCCGATAGCAGACCAGACTATCCAGGATGAAACGATTGCGAAAACGGCAAAGGCTGCCGCACCAACAAACTGAATGCCAAGTTGACTAAAGCCGTGGCCAGTCAGCAAACCCTTGTCCACATTGAACAAGCCCACTGCAAGGGTTGCCCATACTCCGCAGACGCCGTGAACGGAGAAGGCGCCAACAGGATCATCGATCTTGATGCTGTCGATGAAAGCAACTGAGAACACCACTAGAGCGCCTGAGATAAAGCCAACTACCCAGGCGCCAGGCATGGAGAAGCCATCACAGCCTGCAGTAACACCTACCAAGCCGGCAAGAATGCCATTGATGGTCATGGTGAGATCAGGCTTGCCGGGGCGCTTGTCAGGTCCCATCCCAGGCAGCTGGGATGCCAGGGTGCCAGAAATTGCGCCACCTGCAGCCCCAAGGGTCGTGGTCACAGCGATGTAAGGAACCTCAGGTGCCATGGAAAGCCAGGAACCAGGGTTAAATCCATACCAACCAAGCCAAAGGATCAGAGTTCCTAGTGTTGCAAGCGCCAGGTTGTGACCAGGAATGGCTTGGGGCTTGCCATCAACAAATTTGCCAATACGGGGTCCAAGAAGCATGGCCCCGATCAACCCAGCCCAAGCACCGAAGGAGTGCACCACAGTTGAGCCAGCAAAGTCGATGAAACCAAGCTTGTTCAGCCAGCCTTCACCAACGTTCCACTGCCAGGAACCTGCGATCGGATAGAGAACTCCGACCAAAATCAGTGAAAAGATAACAAATTCGCCAAACTTTATCCGTTCTGCAACCAAGCCTGAAACGATTGTGGCAGCAGTGCCAGCGAACGCAGCCTGGAAGAGAAAGTCAACGCTTGGTACCAGTTTGCCATCGGTAACCATTTCAGGCGTGACGGTTGGATCGAAGAACAAACCACCAAACTTGAACCAACCTGGAATTATCCAGCTGGCGTTGTACATGATCTTGTAGCCGATGAACCAGTAGGCCGTAACCGCCAAGGCGAAAACGATCAGGTTCTTAGCGAGAATGTTGACGGCATTCTTGGAACGACACATGCCGGCTTCCACCATGGCAAAGCCGGCGTTCATGAAGATCACCAAGGCGGCGCAGATCAACAAGAACATGTTGTTGGCCAAGAAGGCCGGAGTGAGCTCGGGAAGCTCGGCAGCATGGGCCGCCAGATTGAATACACCTAGGCCAAAAAGTGCTAGGGGTATGCAGGCAAGCCACACAAGCGTGCGGCTGTTGCCGAAACCTTTGATACTGCGCAGCAGCATCATCGGGGCCTCGGAAAGACTGGCCTCTTGAAGGCGCTTGCGCCGGGGAGGGGTGGAAGCAATGGTCATGGGCAGATCAGAGGGACGGCTGCTCAGGTTGGGGATTGTCGAGATCCCATCGCCAAGAACAATGCGCTTTCATTGCGGGATGGGATGTTCGTTTTGATACCGAATCAGCCTCCGCCTCACTGCGGCACCAAGACGACTGCCTTGAAAGCATCAAAAATGTTCATTGCAAACATTTCGGGCGGCGGCGACCCGGTCCGGGCCGTGCTTGCTGCGGTTGCTACAAAAAGCCTGGCTGGTTGTGGCTAGATATCCTCAAGACTTTCTCTGACCACATGAAACAGATCCAAGCCATCATCCGCCCCGAAAAGCTTGATGCCGTAAAGGATGCTCTTGTTAGCATCGGCATCAATGGCATGACAGTCACCTCCGTCCAGGGCTTCGGCAAGCAGATGGGCTACACCGAGGTCTACCGGGGCGTCAAGGTTGAAGCCCGCCTGCTAACCAAGACCATGATCACGGCTGTCGTGACCGATGCGGCTCTTGCTGGGGTGGTTGAGGCGATTAAGTCCGCGGCTCAAACCGGCGAGATCGGCGACGGCAAGATCATCGTTATCCCTGTGGAAGCTTCCATCCGGATTCGGACTGGCGAAATAGGCGATGTCACGCTCGATTGAATGATTATATCTTAGACAGGCGGAAGTCCACATTTTAGCCAGGTCTTTTCTCCGAGAAAAACCTATTTCAAAAAAAATCGCCGCTCAATCTATTGATTGGGCGGCGTTTAACTTTGATTATGCAGAAGTTGCAATCAGCCGACTGCAGCAGCAGCGCGGTCGAAGTAGGTGCCAACTTCGGACATCAGGGCGGAGCAATCGCCAGGGGTGATGCCGTTGCGATCGTTAGCGATCGAGATAGCAGCGCCCTTCATTTTGCGAACGCCTTCTGCCACAGAAGCGCCAGGAACGCCGAGGGCGAGGTAGGTCTCACGCAGGCCGTTGAGGCAGCGGTCTTCCAGCACGGAAGCATCGCCAGTGAAAACGGCGTAGGTGACGTAGCGGAGGATGATCTCCATGTCGCGCAGGCAAGCAGCCATGCGGCGATGGGTGTAAGCGTTGCCGCCAGGAGCGATCAAGGCGGGCTGCTGATCGAAGAGATCGCGAGCAGCGTTGGTAACGATGGCAGAAGCGTTGGAGGTGATGCGGTTCACCGTGTCCATGCGCTTGTTGATTTCGGCAACCATCGATGCGAGGGCATCGATCTGGCCGGCGTTGATGAATTCGCCACGGGCATCAGCCTGGGCAACAACCTTGGTGAAGGCGTCGAACATTGGAGCTCTGTTATGGAACTTCACTATCGAACCTTAGATAGGCCACCGTCCACCCCGCGAGCTCCTAGAACCAAGGCTGCTGCAGCGATAGGGATGGCGTCGACAGGCCAGGAAGTGCTCGATTGGCACGAGCTCGAACGCCTCGGTGCGTCCCCAGCCGATCCAGTCAACGGTCCCACCAGCGCCCAGGCCCAGCTGCGTTTGTTTGGCCAGCCGGAGGAGGCAGTGCGGGTCACCCTGTTCCGCGACCACCATGCCTGGTGCCCCTACTGCCAGAAGGTTTGGCTCTGGCTGGAAGAAAGGCGGGTGCCCTACCGGGTGCGCAAGGTCACGATGTTTTGCTACGGCGAAAAGGAGGCTTGGTTCAAACGGCTGGTGCCTTCGGGGATGTTGCCGGCGCTTGAGCTCGATGGCCGCCTGATCACCGAGAGCGATCGCATCTTGGAGGCCCTTGAGGCAGCCTTCGCTCCCTTGGGATTGGGCATGAACGATCCGGCGGTGCTGCCCCTGCGCCAACTTGAGCGCCTGCTATTTCGTGCCTGGTGCCAATGGCTCTGTAGTCCGGGGCTGCGGCCCGCCCAGGAGCAAGCTGCCAAGGCGGCTTTTCAGCGCATTGCAGCCAACTTTGAGCAGGCGCTCAGCCAGCACAGTGGGCCGTTTCTGCTTGGCGAGCTAGGCACCGCTGATCTGGTGTTCGTGCCTTATGTGGAGCGCATGGCAGCAAGCCTGGCCTACTACAAGGGTTTTCTGTTGCGCAGCGAGCATCCGGCCATTGGCCGCTGGTTTGAGGCGCTGGAGCAGCGCCCCACCTACCTCGGCACCCAGAGCGACTTCCACACCCATGCCCACGACCTATCGCCCCAGATGGGTGGCTGCTATGCCAGCGGAGACGCCAACCAACAAGCGCTGGCTACCCAAATCGATCGGGGCCCCTGGCCCCTGGGCAGTCCCGACCCGGAAACCAGCCAAGCCGAACCGGACAATGCGGCAGCTTTTGCACTCAGCCGGGTGATCAAGCACCGAGCGGCGATTCTTTGCCGCAGCCCCCTGGGAGCGGAAAACTTCGATGTGCCGCTCCGTACAGCTCTCACTGCCCTGATACTCGCCAAGCCCCTGCCAGCACCGCCGGTCTCTGCCCCTGCCCTGCGCTATTTACGCGATCGGATCAGCGTGCCTCGGGACATGCCGCTTCATGCGGCCCGGCGCCTGCGCCAGGCACTGGAAACCACGGCCAGCCTCGATCCGCTGGCTGGCACAGCCCAGGGAGAGCCGCTCCCTGTTGCCCATCGCCGTGATCAAGACCCCAAGCCATTTCTCCAGGCTGCCCCTAGCGTTTTCCAGTCGCCTAGCTCCCTATGAACCTGGCTCGACTTCGCCGCCTTGCCCTTGGAGTGGCCCTATCTGCCTCGATTGGTTCAGGGCTGATCAGCAATGGCCGAGCCCTTGAGCTCAAGGGGTCTACGTACTTCACCAGCCCCCCCTGGAAGGTGGATCTGGTGAGCTACTACACCACTATTTTCGAGCCTTTTGCCGAGTACTACTTCACGATCAGTCTCGATGCCGATGCCGGTGCCGCCCTCGGCCGCCTCACCATTCAGCAGACCCGCGGGGTCGACAATCGCTTCCCATTTGCTGTGGAGCGCACCGAAGCCTTTTTGGGCCGGCCACGCCAGCGAGGCCAGCGGCTGCCAGTTCAGGCCGAGTTTGATGCTGCTGCAAGGCAGTTCAGCCTCACCTTTCCTGAACCAATCCCCCCCGGCTCCACCTTCACCGTGGTGCTCAGGCCCTGGAACAATCCATCCTTTTCTGACACTTACATGTTCCAGGTGACGGCCTATCCAGCCGGCCCCAACCCCTCGCCAGCGCCGGTGGGATTTGGCACCTTGCGGATCTACGACCCCGATTGGCGCTGAAGCCAGATTCAAGGCCCTTCTGGCCCCTCACCCTGCTGCCCCTCAACCTGCTGCCCCTAGTTGCCACAATTGGGACTTGATGGCCAAGTGACGCCGATGCAAGCCCAGTGGAATGGTCAGGTGATTGCCAGCAGCGATGACATCGTCAAGGTCGACGGCAACGCCTATTTCCCTGCCGCCGCCCTTGACCCCGACTGCATTCGCCCCTCCACCCATACCAGCGTGTGCGGCTGGAAAGGCACGGCTCAATACTACGACCTAGTTGTCAATGGCCAGGTGAACGCCAATGCTGTCTGGTTTTATCCAGAGCCCAAGGAGGCCGCTGCCAACATCCGCGGCCGCGTGGCCTTCTGGAAGGGAGTGCAGGTGACCTGAATCAGCTGGGTAGCAAGGAGGAGTGGTGATGGAGGATCCGCCACTGGCCATCCTCCAAGCCATACACAAATGTGTAGCGGGCTTCCACCGTGGCCTCTGGGTCGTGGAGGGTGAATCGGTAGGTGCCCGCATCGACGGCCCCATTGCAACCCAATCGGATCTGGCGGTGCGTGACGCTGCCACTGGGGTGGCGGGCCAAGAAGGAGCTGAAGTAATCAGTGATGGCCTCGGGTGTCTCTCGCAACTCACTAGAGAGAGTCGGCAGCAGCAAGGCATGGTCTCCATAGAGCTGGGCCACTTGGGCCGGATCGCCAGTGGCTAGAGCCTGATTCCAGCTTTCAAACCAGCCTTCCACCTGCCGCTCATCGAGGGGGCTGCAGGCGGTTTGGGGGGCTGGCTGAGCACTGGGGTAAGCACTGGCCTCAAGTGCGTGCACCGGTGTGGCGATCAGAGCTACGGCAAGGGCTAGGGCCAAACTGCAGAGCTGGAGGCCAGCCTGGAAGTGGCGAAGCAAAGGATTCAGCAACCTGGAAATCGCAGGGTGCGCCAGTCGCCGCTGGCAGTACTCACTTCAACGCCAATCTCCACAGGTCCTGAGCTGCCACCGCAGTGGACGTTCCACCAGCCAATCGCTTCGCTCCATGCGGCATCGAGGGATTCGTAGAGGTCGTCGAGCACTGGATGGGGGGCGCCCTGACGATCGACTAGGCGGTAAATCCGCACGTGGCTGGGGGATTGGGTTCGCACTGCTGGCATGTCTGGCTTCGCTGCTCTACTGGTAATCATGGCCCTTGTGCCAGATCGAAACTGTCACCTTCACAACATCTTCCGGTGTTGCAGGTTGCTGTGCCGCCAGGGCATCAGCGCATAAAAAGCATCTCCTGGTAGCTGGGCAGAGGCCAGAGACCGTCGTCGACCAAGCCCTCCAGACCATCCACCGCCGCACGCAGGTCGCCGATTAGCGGCATCAGGCTGTCGGCGCAGTGACGCATGTGGGCTTCGGTGCCGTGAGGCGCGGCATGTAGGGCCTGATCGAGGCTCTCGCAACCGTTGTTGAGCTGCTCAAGCAGCTCGCCCAACTGATTGCGCAATTTGAGATTGGGATGCAAGCCCATCGCCTGCTGCTCCTGCAGGGCTTGGCCTAGCTCGCCTAGGTAGCGCACAGCCGCTGGATATACCTGGGTGCGAGCGATCTGCAGGGCCAGCTTTGCCTCCACTTCAATCGCCAGCACGTACTGCTCCGCGTACACCTCAAAGCGGCTCTCCAGCTCCACCGCACTGAGCACTCCCTGGCGCTCAAACAGCTCCCGCACCTCCGGGCGCTGCAGCACTGGCAAGGCATCGGCGCAGGTGCGCAGGTTTTCCAGGCCACGCTCTTCGACAGCCAGACGATGCCATTCGCTGGAGTAGCCGTCGCCGCCAAACACCACGGCGCCGTGCTCGCGCATTACCTGCTGGAGCACGTTGAAGGCCGCTTCGCCTAGGGCGGTGCCGCTGTCGAGCTGACTCTGCAGCCGATCTGCAATCCAGCCGATCGAATCGGCCAGGACCGTGTTCATCGCCACTAGGGGCCCGGCTACCGATTGGTTGGAGCCAACGGCGCGGAACTCAAAGCGGTTGCCCGTAAAAGCAAAGGGTGAGGTGCGGTTGCGATCGCCGGGGTCCTTGGTGAATTCCGGCAGGGTGTCCACCCCCAGGGTCATCACGCCGCCCTTGGCGGAACTCTGCAGGTTGCCCTCGCGGATCTGGTTGAACACATCCTCGAGCTGGCTGCCCAGGTACATCGAGATGATCGCCGGCGGTGCTTCGTTGGCACCAAGGCGGTGGTCGTTGCCGGCGGTGGCGATAACGGCCCGCAGTAGGGGCCCGTAGCTGTGGACGCCGCGAATCACGGCGGCGCAGAACAGCAGGAACTGCAGGTTGTCGTGGGGCGTTTGGCCCGGGTCGAGCAGGTTGCCCTGGGTGGCGTTGCCGATCGACCAGTTGACGTGCTTACCCGAGCCGTTGATCCCCGCAAAGGGCTTTTCGTGCAGCAGGCAGGCGAAGCCGTGCTTTTTGGCCGTGGCCTTGAGCACGGTCATGGTGAGCTGCTGGTGGTCGGTAGCGACGTTGGCGGCTTCGAAGTAGGGCGCAATTTCAAATTGTCCAGGTGCCACCTCGTTGTGGCGAGTCTTGGCGGGAACGCCCAGGCGGTAGAGCTGCTGCTCCACGTCCTGCATGAACACCTGCACTCGCTCGGGGATGGCGCCGAAGTAGTGGTCGTCGAACTGCTGGCCCTTGGCGGGCGGGGCGCCAAACAGGGTGCGGCCAGCGAGGAGCAGGTCTGGGCGCAGGGCAACGAAGGCGTTGTCGACCAGGAAATACTCCTGCTCGGCGCCGCAGCTGGAGTTCACCGGAGCAACGTCGGTTTCACCAAGCAGACGCAGCAGGCGCTGGGCCTGGCGATTCATCGCGGCGTTGGAGCGCAGCAGCGGCGTTTTTTTATCTAGGGCCTCACCGGTCCAGGAAACAAAAACGGTGGGAATGCAGAGGGTCACCCCATTGGGGGTCTGCATCAGGTAGGCGGGGCTGGTGATGTCCCAAGCGGTGTAGCCGCGGGCCTCAAAGGTGGAGCGAATGCCGCCATTGGGGAAGGAGGAGCCGTCGGGTTCGCCCTGCACCAGCAGCTTGCCCGTGAATTCGGTGATCACTCGACCATCACTTTTGGGCGAAATGAAGCCGTCGTGCTTCTCGGCCGTGGAGTTGGTAAGTGGATAAAAAACGTGGGCGTAATACAGAGCTCCACGGCCGCTGGCCCAGGTCTTCATGGCGTCGGCCACGGCGTTGGCCAACGACAAATCGAGCTTGCCGCCTTCCCGGATCGTGCGTTGGATCGACTTAAAGATGCGTCCAGGCAAGGCCTCCTTCATCGCCTGGAGGCCGAATACGTCGCTAGCCCACAGCTCATCGAAGGGGGCAGCAGCAGTTGTCGCCACCGGGCGTCGCCGCTGAATCTGCTGGAGGGCGGCGTAACGATGCGAGCTGGGCATGGGATCGATTTGAAAAGGCTTTATGTGGGCATCCAATGCGGCAATCCCGCCCCCTTGTGTAGCCGTTGCTACAAAAACCACTCCCGCGCTCGAGGGCTTGTTGCTATGGCGACAGACTGGACAGCTCAGATCAAGTAGCGGCGAATGCTGGGCCGACTCCAGAACACCAGCGCAGCAGTGGTAGCCGCCCAAAGCAGACCAGACAGCACTGCGGTGAGCAATCGCCCCTCACTGAGCAGCGCCATGCGCACGATTCCGTAAGGCAGCCCAATCGCCAGGGCCATAGACAGGGCCACGATCGCCAGGATCTGGCCCCAGGCACGCCACTTGAGCAGGGCGATCGAGGCCACCAGGCCCACCACGGCCGTGGGCAGTACGGCACTAGCGCCCACAACGAGATTGGCCGTGCGCCAGGTGGGATCCAGCAGGATTACCGCCAGGCCTAGGGGGATGGCCAGACCATTGGCCACCAAACCCAGGCGAGCCAGGGTCACGTAGCCGCGGGGGGGCTGCTGCAACATCGCAAACTCGGTGCCAGCGACTCACCATGCTCGTTCATGGGTAGGCGGCAGGATGGTGGTGTTCGCAAATGGACGGGGATTGCAACTCCATTCCGCCCCGCCCCCAACAGGGGCCCAAGGGCCAGCAACGGCCTTCCCGCCGCTGCAACGGGGACCCCTGACAACCCTGCAGGTAAACCTCGGTTACCGCTGTAACCAGGCCTGCAGCCACTGCCACGTCAACGCTGGACCATCCCGTACCGAAATGATGGATCCGGCCACCCTGGCCCTGATCCCGCCGGTTCTAGCGGCTCGTCAGCTGAGCTGCCTCGACCTCACCGGTGGAGCGCCGGAGCTCCATCCCCAGTTCAGGGAGCTGGTGGTTGCTGCCCGCCAGCTTGGCGTCGAGGTGCTCGATCGCTGCAACTTCACGATTCTGTCGGAACCCGGCCAGGCTGATTTAGCCCGGTTCCTGGCGGATCAGGGCGTCACGGTGGTGGCCTCCCTGCCCTGCTACGCCGCCGAAAACGTTGATCGCCAGAGAGGCAGCGGCGTGTTTGAGCGCAGCATCGAGGCTCTACGGCAGCTCAATGCCCTTGGCTATGGCCAGCCAGGCAGCGGGCTAGAGCTGCAGCTCGTCTACAACCCCCAGGGGTCAGACCTACCCCCTCCCCAAGCCCAGCTGGAGGCCGACTACCGCCGGGTGCTCGCCGCCGACTTCGGGGTGGTGTTCACCAGCCTCTACGCCCTTGCCAATATGCCGATCCAGCGTTTTGCGAGCTGGCTCCAAGCCCAGGGAAAGCTGGAGGCCTACCAAGCCCTGTTGCAAAACAAGCACTGCGGCGCGAATCTCGAGCAGGTCATGTGTCGCTCCATGATCAGTGTCGACTGGCAGGGCTGGCTTTATGACTGCGATTTCAACCAGCAGCTTGGTCTGAGCGCAGCTGGCCGGCCCAGGCGCCACCTGGGCGAACTGCTGGGCTGGGATCCGCAGGGGGATGCGCTGGCAGTGGCAGATCATTGCTTTGGCTGCGCCGGAGGGGGCTCCAGCTGCGGCGGCGCCCTAAGCCGCGCCGCGGGCTGAATGCCACCTGGCCACGATCAAAATTTTCAGCCTTTTCTCAGTTGGCTTTTCGAGTCGCTTCACTAAGATGCGAAAAAATTACTGGGTGATGCGCACGCGCGGATTTTTACCAATATCCGCCTGCATTTGACTGAATGCCGGATCCTTCCCCAAGGAATGAGGAGCGACACATTGTCCCCTCAATCAGCATGACGATTCAGATCGACTTTCATGTCGATCCGGTTCCGTTTATTGGTCGCCTTTGGGATGTGAGCGCCTCTGGTGCCTGCCTGCTGTTTCCCATCCGCGAGCCTGTTGTGCCTGGCTTGGTCGGCACCCTCACGATTCACCACCCCACCTTCGGCGATCCGATCCGGCTGCGGGCCAGCTCCCTCTGGGTCGATCGGTTGGAGTCAGCCTCCTATGTGGGGGTGCGCTTTCTTGAAACCGTCGACTTCAACACCACCTTTTTGAGAGTGTTGATGCGCCGCAGCGGTGGCCACACGCCCGTGGGTGGTTTTGGCGACCTTCGCTCTGGCACGGCATTCGGCGGCTTCAGTTGAGCAAGCAGCGCCTTGGCCCAACCCTGCTGATACCCCTTGGTCTGGGCTGGCTTCTGGCCAGCTCTGCCCAGGCCCTGCAGCGCCCGGTGGATCCAGTAGCGGTCTGCGTGGTGGCCCCCCGGGTGGAGCCGGTGACAGAAGGAGATGCCATTGGCGTGGTGCCCACACCCATGCCCCTGCTGGTCGTGGTCGAACCCCTGTTGGAGCTCCGCATCGAGCGCCAGGGCCTGCTGGCCTGGCAGCAGCTTGCGCCTGCCGAGCGCCCCTTGCGAGCCCCCCTGGCCTGGCCCCTGGCCCCCATTGCCCCCGGCGAGGTGGTGCTGCTGCGCCTGAGACCTGAGCAGGCGGCAGAGGGCAGCTTTGCCCAAGTGCAATTAGTGGGTGCAGACGCCGAGCGGATGGCCCGCACCGCGGCCCTGATCCTCTCCCTAGGCCAGAACCCCCCTGCCTGGCTGGCAGCGATCGAAACGGCTCTGGAAGCTGGAGATGTGTCGCTGGCCTGGGCCCTGCTGTTTGAACCTCAGCTTCCCGACGCAGCCGATCTAGTCGCCCTGCGCAACGAGGTGGTGCGCAGGGGCTGCGGCGACTGACGCGCCACTACGGCACCGATCAATACACGCGTACTAGTTTTTGCGCTAGTGTGATGGCCTTCGGGGATTGCCATGGCGAGCGATCTGATCTGGCTTGGTCCCTTGCAGCCATCGCATCACGACCTCGAGCCCCTGCTCCTGCCCCTGGCCGGCGAAACCGTGGCCGCAGGCTTTCCCAGCCCTGCCGATGACTACATCGAGGCAACGATCGATCTAAATGGAGCCCTGATTCCGCGACCGAGCTCCACCTTTTTGATGCGGGTAGACGGCGATGCCATGCGCGGGGATGGCATTCACCACGGCGATCTATTAGTGGTCGACCGCAGCGTGGGTCCCCGTTCGGGCTCCATCGTGGTTGCTGTGCACGAGGGGCGCTTTCTGCTGCGGCGACTGGAAGGGGCACCTGCCCATTGGCGCCTGGTGGCCAGCGATGCCACTAGCCCCGCCATTGCCCTGCAAGGTGACGATCCCGACCTGCTGATCTGGGGCGTGGTGATCCATGCGGTACATCACCTTTGGAAGCCATCGCCGCAATCGCGAGTCCGAGGAAGCCGCTTTTAAGCGTTCACCAGAAGCCTTTGGAATAAAGCCATAGGCCTAGCAATCCCATTGGCACAAACACTGCGCCAAGGATCTGCAACTTGACGGTGCGCGGAGATGGCTGGTTCGGACGAGGCATGGTGGTCAGGCTGAGGGGGAGAACAAAATCGGGCGGTAGGTGGGCCGAGCGGAGGGCGAAAGGCTCCACTTCACCCGGCAGGTGAAGGTGGCGTATTCACCTTTGATGGCAGTTGAGAGCCGCATGGCCGTAGCGGTTGCATTGGCTGGCATGCGGTATTGGGCCTGATTGCAGGAGTCCACTTCCGAGACGTCCGAGCTGTATTCAACGGTGCCACTGGTGGGCGCGTCCTTGGCGTCTGTTTGGCCAGCTTGGGCTGCGCAGGGAGCAAGCAGGGAAGTGGTGGTGCAAAGGGCCAACAGACAGGGAAAGGCAGCAATGCGGCGCATGGCTAAGCGTCAAAGTCTTTCTGTAATAGCCGAAGAGACGCAACCGCGCCTAGTCGAGCAGCCAGTGCGGCAACCTGGCCCAGCAACGCGCTTAGGGCGGCTCTGATCCACGGATGCACTAAAAGAGATTTGGATTGCCATTCCCCATTATGAATCTGCGCAGCCGCCGCATTTTTCTGACAATTCTTGTCGTGGTCATCGCAGTGGTGGTGGCGGGTTTGGCAGCAGGAGCGCTGGTGAGCTTTCCTGCCTCATTACTGATTCCCTTGCTGCTTATGGCTGCGGCCACAGCCCTCTTTTACATCTGGGCCTAAAACCAGGGTCTAAAACGGATTAGTCGCGGCTGGCAGAACATGATTTTGCATCCACCTCGATGGAGCAACCGCCATCAGGCAGGCCTGGAACTGGCTGAGCGGCTAAAGATCAGTGCGGGGCGCGACCATGACAGCACAGTTATTGGCTTGCCACGTGGCGGGGTTCCGGTAGCCGTCGCCATTGGCAGGCAATTGCGGCTTCCCGTGGCCACCTGGTCGGTGCGAAAGGTGGCCGATCCCCTGCAACCCGAGCTCGCGATCGGCGCTATTTCGGCAGGGAAGGTTGCGGTATGGCGAAATGGCCAAGCAGCGGTGCGGCGTCAGGAGCAGGCCCTCAGCGAGGGCTGGCTCCAGCTGCAGGAGCGGGAATTAGAGCGGCGGCAAAAGCTCTTCGGCGATCCAAGCCCGAACCAACTGCGTAATCGCCATCTGATCGTGGTAGATGACGGGATTGCCACGGGGATGAGTGTGCGAGCCGCCCTGCTATCCCTGCGTCAGGCCGAGCCGCGCAGCATCACATTGGCAATTCCTGTGGCGGACCGCGCGGTGGCAAACCAACTGGGAGAGCTAGTCGATCAACTCGAAATCCTGTTGCTGGTGGAGCGACTCCAATCAGTGGGCATGTGGTACGGAACGTTTAACCAGCTCGAAGATCGCGAGGTGCTTAATCTTCTGGCAGCGGGAACACCCGAAGCGCCCAGCTGAAATCACTGCTTGCCCTTGACCTCAAGATCGTGGGCACCCTTTTGCAAAAGGTAGGAATGGATAGCCTCTTTCAAGACGACACCAAGTTTTTTGCCCTCGAGGATGGTTAAAAGTTTCAAAGCTCGATGCTCTTCCACCGATAGCTCAACGGTAATTCTCGGCATGACTGCGAAGGTATCTGGACCGATCAGGCAAATCTATGCCAATACTACCGGAGGATGTGCAATCGGATATCAACACCTCAATGCCAACGCTTCGCTACAGGAATATGAGATGATGCGTGCGGGAAATGGCTAGTTTAGTGAATTAGTGACAAGGCATTAATGCAAATTCTGTAATGGCGCTCCAGTGTTCCCTAAAAGCGTCGCTGGATTCCAAGTTGCCAGGCCGTGCGGCAGCCCCCCCGTCAAGTCAGTGCTGCCAGTGGGTCTAAAGCTAGTTTCATTAAAGCTAGAGCTTTAGGGATGAATAATTATCATCAGGGTTTGTCGGCCATGCCAGCTAATGCAAAATATAAAGACAGCTACGGTTGCGACAAAGGCAAAATAAAGTAGCCAGCCGGCCAATCAAGCAGGCATTTCTTCAGTCATGTTGGCGCCACCAGTGCCAGCCTTCAATATTGATCAACAAACCAAGCAGGGTCATCACTGCCATCAGCACGATCTGATCGAGGCGTGCATCTGGCACCAAAATATCTGCCAGAAGATGTAAGGTATTGGTAATTGAGTAAACAACACTTAGCCAAAAGTGCAGGCGCCTCAACGGCCGCCAGCGAATCCCTGGACCGATAGCGGAATCGGAGAAAGAGATCAGCACGATTACAAGTAATGGCAGCAGAAAATAGCCGAGCATGGCGCTATAAAGCAGCGGCAATGCTCCGAGAGGTATTTTGCTGTTGATCTCGGGTGACTGCCCGTGGAATAAGGGCATTAAGCCCAGATCCACGTGGAACAGCATGGCCAGCAACCAGGCAATCCAGAGAGTGATCAACCGCTGGGCATGATTTGTAGTGGAGTGCATGGATGGTCGCGAAAATGGATATGACCCTGAAATCAGTGTGATGAGATCCTGGGGGGATAGCCGGAAATCAATCCAGCGGGTAGGGGCAAGCGCCTGCTGGCCTCCCAGCCGGTGAGCAGGGCCGAGCCAATCAGCAGAGCGGAAAAGCCCAGTCGCAACATCCCTTCCGGCAGTCGGGGAGCGATGTTTTGGCCGATCAGGGCGCCGATGGCTCCCCCGCCAACCAGGGGTAGCAGCAGGGGCAAGTGGGCCGCGGGCCAATGACCTAGGGCCAGCAACGCCACCAACGCATTGGCGGCGATCAGTACCAAGCTGGTGCCGCTGGCCAGCTGCATCGGTAATCCAGCCAGGAGCACCAAAGCCGGCACAATCGCAAAACCACCACCCACGCCGGCTACGCCGGTGAGCAGCCCCACCAAGAAGCCCTGGCCAGCCAAGCCCAGGTTGTTGGTAGCCCCCGATAAGACGCGGCCGCCCGATCCTGAACCAGGCACCGGAACGCAGCAAAGCAGCCAGGAAGCCAGCAGGGCCGCCGCCGAAAACAGCCCCAACTGAACAACCTCAGGGATTAGTCCAGCCTTCACCCAGGAGCCGCCGATCCAGCTACCCACCAAAGCCGGCAGGCCAAGCAGCAGGGCCGCCCGTGGCGCCACCAGGCGGCGGCGCAAATAAGGGCCGATGTTGCCAAGGGCCAGCAAGCTGACCACAAGTAGAGAGAGCGGTACGGCCGCCTGAATAGGAAGGCCGGCCCCAATGACCAGCAGGGGCAAAAGCAGGATGGAGCCCCCGGCACCGAGCACGGCTAGGAGCAGGCCAATCAGGGCGCCGCCACCCGTTAGCAGGAGCAAGGTGGCTGCTGCCATCAAATCGACACCCGGTTCCAGGGCATCAGGGCCAGCAGGCGGGCCATGCCACAAAAACCACTGATGCCAGCAAACACCAGGCCGGCTCCCACAAACCAGCTGAGCAGAATCCAAGCCGGCGCCACCCAGCTGCCAAGGCCCAGACCGAGCAGCACCAAAGAGCCAGCGGCGATCTGAACCTGGCGCATCAGCGGCAGGGGGGCGTTGTTGAGCCTGCGCAGCGGCAAACCAGCCTGCTGCCAGCTGGGGATGCCGCCATCGAGATCGGCAAGGGGGCTGGTGTGCCCGTGCCGCACCAACTGGGCTAGGGCCTGGGCACTGCGGCGACCGCTGTGGCATACCAGCACCAGGGCTCCTTGCGGCAGCTCGGTACGGCTGAGTCGAGCCAGCGGCACATTGACGCTGCCTTCGATGTGACCGCCGGCGAATTCCATTGCTTCGCGCACATCGATCACGCTGACCCGTTTTTCAGCCAGCTGCCTGGCTAGTTCCTGGGCATTGAGACGGGTATCGAGGTCTGGTTTCATGACTGATAAGGAGGTTGATCAGGTGGAAGCGACGCCTTGCAGCGGATAGCCCTCATCCGCCCAGCGGGCCAGGCCGCCGTGGAGGTTTGCCACCTGGCTGAGGCCGGCCTTAAGCAACTGCTGGGTAGCTAGGGCCGAGCGGCTGCCGGAGTGGCAGACCACCACCACCGGTTGATTGGCGGGAAGTTCAGAGATGCGAGCTTCCAGTTCCGGCAGGGGAATCAGCAGGCTGCCCGCCACCCGACCGTCGGGGCCGCCAAATTCCCCAGCCGAACGCACATCCAGCAAGGTGAGGCCATCACGGTGGGACGCCACCCAGGCGGGGTGAAGTTCGGGCAGGCCTGCATAGCTGCGTTGCAATGGCGCCCAACATGGGTTTGCAGCAGGGCTGGTGACGTCCTGATCAACGGGCTTGCCAGAGCGCATGTTGCCCGGCAGGGCTTCGGCGATCCGGTGGGGGTGGGGCAACTTCATGGACTCCATGTGACCAACGAAATCCCTTTCCGTGGCCATACCGCCCAGGCGGGCGTTGAAAGCTTTTTCTTCAACCACCGAGCTGACCGTGCGGCCCTCGTAGTCGTGGCCGGGATAGAGCAAGCAGGAGTCGGGCAAGCTGAAGAGTTGCTGGGTAATCGAGGCCCAGAGGGTATGGGGGTTGCCCTGCTGAAAGTCACAGCGACCGCAGCCCCGCACGAGCAAGGCGTCACCACTGAATGCCATCGACTGATCGTCGAGCACAAAACTGAGGCAGCCATTGGTATGACCTGGGGTGCTGCGCACCTCGAGCCAACGAACGCCAAAGGACAGCCGATCCCCGTGCTGCAGGAGCATGGTCACGTTTTTCGCCTTAGCGGCTGCAGCTAGGCCAATTGCACAGCCAGTGGCCTAGCTGCAGCCAGCTGCCGGTGACATGGTCGGCATGGACATGGGTATCCAGAGAGGCCACCAGCTCGAGCCCCAGCTCACGGATTAGGGCAAGATCCCGGCCATGGCGCTCAAACACCGAATCGATGATCACCGCCTGGCGAATGGACACATCGCCTAGTAAGTAGGTGAAGGTGCCGGTCTGGGCATCAAAAAGCTGGCGGAAGAGCAGGGATCCCCCTCCAGCCGCTGCCCGCAGGGAGATCGGCGTAAACGGGGCGACAACCATCGCGGCATTGCAGCTTGTTATGACCATAGCCGCATAAATGCGTCGCGTCCGGGGGGTGCCCGGGAGAATGCGTCTGACGACATAATCGATAGATGGCTTATTCCAGCTCGATGCCGTCTCCCCAGTTGCTGGAGGAGTACTGCCAGTTTTTTCGTTTGCTAAGCGAGCCGGCGCGACTGAAGTTGATTTGTCAGCTCAGGGCAGGGCCCATGGATGTGGCAGCACTGATCGAAGCCACTGGCTTCTCCCAATCCCACATCAGCCGCCAGCTCGGTCAACTGCAGAGGGCTGGCCTAGTGAGCTGCGAGCGCGATGGGGTCCGCACGATCTGGAGCGCCGAAGGCGCCTTGGTAGACGAGCTCTGCTCCCTGATTCAAACCCGACTCAAGCGACGTCTGGAGAATCAGCTAGCCCAACTGCAATCAGCCTGAGCGCGCAGGTCCTGAAGCCAGAAGAAGATGGCTCTATTAGACGTTCAACATGGCGCAGGCAACATCGCCCCTGGATCAGCTGCGGGAGCACCTGCGCCAGAGCCAGCTGCTGGGCTCAATCAGCAGTGCCCTCTATTACGACCAGAACACGGTGATGCCGGCGGCCGGTGCCGAATGGCGTGGCGACCAACTGGCCCTGTTGGCCAGTCAGCTCCACGAACGCCAGAGCAGCCCTGCTTACGCCGATCTGGTCGAGGCGGCGGAAGCCGAGCTGCAAGCCAGCACTCCGGCGGCGGTGCGCCGCAACCTGCAGCTACTGCGGCTTGAGCTAAATCGCCAGCGCTGCCTAGATCCCCAGCTAGTGGCCCAGATAGCCCAAGCCCAGTCGCGCGGCAATGCCATCTGGCAGGAGGCAAGGCGCCGCAGCGACTTCAGCATCTTTGCTCCGGCCCTGGAAAGCCTGATCGGCCTCCGCCGCGAACAAGCGACCCAACTTGCCGCTGCCGAAGCCCAACAGCGCAGCCCCTGGGAAATCCTGGCCCAGCCGTTTGAGCCCGACGTCAGCAAAGAACGGCTGCAGCAGCTGTTTGCCCCACTGCAGGCCGAGCTGCCCGTCCTGCTCCAGCAGGCAGCAGCAAGCCAGCTATCCCCCCTGCCAGAGCTACCCGAAGCCCTGCAGGAAAATCTCTGCACCGAGCTGCTCAACAGCTGGGGCTACGACCCGGCCTACTGCCAACGCTCCCGCTCGGCCCATCCCTTCTCCTGCACCGTGGGCCCCCAGGACTTCCGCATCACCACCCGGGTGGTGCCGGATCAACCCCTCTCCGCCTTCCTTGCCACCGCCCATGAATGGGGCCACTCCTTATATGAACAGGGCTTGCCCCGCACGGGCAACCACTACTTCCCCTGGCCCCTGGGTGAGGCCACCTCGATGGGGGTGCACGAGTCGCAGTCGCTGTTCTGGGAATGCCGCGTGGGCCGTAGCCGCGCCTTCGCCGAGCGTTGGCATCCGCGCTTCTGCACCGGATTTGGCAGCTACGATGGCAATAGCGGTGGTAGTGATCCCTGGGGCGGCGCCTTCGGCTTCTGGCGAGGGCTCAATCCCCTGCGGCCCGGTCTAATCCGGGTGGAAGCCGACGAGCTCAGCTACTGCTTGCACATCGTGCTGCGCTTTGAGCTGGAGCTGGCCCTGCTCGAGCAGGACATGCCGGTGGCGGAGCTGCCGCAGCAGTGGAACCAACGGATGCAGAAGCTGCTTGGAATCCAGCCGCAGACTGACGCAGAGGGATGTCTGCAGGACATCCACTGGGCCGAGGGCCTGTTTGGCTATTTCCCCAGCTATGCCCTGGGCCATTTGATCAGCGCCCAACTCGCGGAAACCATGGAGCAGGAGCTTGGTGGCCCAGGTGCCATCGAGGCCGCGATCGCTGCTGGTCAGGAGAGCAGTCTGCGGGACTGGCTGGCGAGCAGGGTTTATCCCCTGGGCCGCAGCGTCAATGCGGAAGAGCTGGTGGAGCAGGTGAGTGGCCAGAGCCTCAGCGCGGCAGCCTTCCTTCGCTATCTGCGCAACAAGCTGGAGCGCCTGCAGGCAGATACTTAGGATGCTGCTTAGCCACTCAAATTCCGCTTCATGGCGAACATCGACCACGCCCCGAGCCGCACAATGCTCAACCTGTTGCACGTGCTGCCGGCCTTCGCCGATGAAGCCAAGCTGCGCTTGAACGCGATCGTGGAGCTCAACTCCATGACGATCAACAAGTACGAACTGATCACAGAAACCGGCCACCTCAAGCTGGATCGCGTCGGCTACTCCTCGCTGGCCTACCCCTTCGCCTACGGCTGCATCCCCCGCACTTGGGATGAGGACGGCGACCCCCTCGATATCGAGATTGTCGGAGTCACCGAGCCCCTAGTACCTGGATCCCTAGTGGAAGCCAGGATCATCGGCATCATGACCTTTGACGACGGCGGCGAGGTCGACGACAAGGTGATCGCCGTGTTGGCCGATGACAAGCGCATGGACCACATCACCAGCTTCACCCAGCTTGGTGAGCAGTGGGTCACGGAAACCCAGTACTACTGGGAGCACTACAAAGATCTCAAAAAACCCGGCACCTGCAAGGTCAATGGCTTCTTGGAGCCCGTGGAAGCCGTGCGAATCATCAAGGAGTGCGAACGGCGCTATCTCCATATCATTGACACCAAGCTGGTGAACTGAGAGCCCGTATCTCTATGGCTAGCCACCTCAAACCCCTCTGGCTTGCCGCAGCAGCCCTGGCGATGGCCCCGGCCTGGACTCCTGTCCAGGCCCAAAGCAATAGCCGGGAAATCGTGCTGCAGCTTGACAAGCGCACGATCAGCCTGCGTGAAGGCGGCAAGGTGCTGGGTAGTTGGCCAGTGGCGATTGGCGATCCCAGCACCCCCACACCAGTAGGGCGCTTCTCGGTGCAAAACAAGGTTGTTAATCCCAAATACCAGAGCACCAAAAGCGGCAAGATCAATGCCACCGTCGGACCAAATGGTCCCTTAGGCGATCGCTGGCTTGGATTCCAGAAAAGTGGACCCAACCAGTACGGCATCCATGGCACGCCAAATGCTTGGTCCTGGACGGTGACATCACGCGCAGCCGTGACCAATGGTTGCGTGCGCATGCTCCATGAGCACGTGCGCTCTTTATTTGACCATGTGGAAGTCGGTACGCCAGTAATCGTGCAGCGCTGAAACCAGCAGATTGTCGGAAAATATTCTGGAGATAACCCCAGCTTTGGCCCCAAGCTGGGGTTATCGGCGTACCTTATAAGGCCAAAACAAGGCGTGAGGCCTTTCGACTGCGTCTATGTCTGCGGTTCCCCACTCCAGTGACTCCTGCGAACCCCAAGTGAGCACCACCTTGAAGTGGGCTAGTGACGGAGAGCTTTCAGCCCTGGATTTGGAGCGGATACTGGCCCGGCTAAGTGCGGTTGATCCAGCAGCCCAGGCTCTCTGTAGCCAGCTGCAGACTCAAGCTTGAGCCCCATTCTCTGCGGGTGTGAACTGGCGTGCAAGGGCCCGGGCCATGCCATCCCGGCTGGCCAAGCCACGTAAAGAAGCAACCGGCAAGCCGGGATTGGGAAGTCCATGGGGTAGCGCTGCCGCCGCCGCCGCAGGCACATCAAAAACCGGCAATTGGCGCAAGCCATTTGGCCTGAGCTGGTCTTCCAGCTGAGCTAGCTGGGCAGACATCGGCAGCCATACCAAGTCACCGCGGCGACAGGAAAGCAGGGTGGGCACCGGCAAAGAGCCGTCTTCATTGAACTCTCGCTCGGCACTTAGGGCCCGCTGCAAATCAGCCAGGGTGACCAGCCCCACCACCCAAGCACCATCCGCCACCACCAGACAGTGGCCGTGGGCCTCCACCAGCTGAACCAAGGCCTTTTGGGCTGGTAACTCAGCTGCCAACACCAGGGGGGCTTCGGGCTCGAAAGCCTCAGCCACCTGCAGGGCGGCCAACTGGCGGCGGCGATGCTCCTCTTGAGGGTCAGGCCCTAGTAAGCCCGGATCAGCCAGGCCCTGCCAGCGCTCCACTAAGGCAGCACTAAGGCCGGCGGCGGCCATCAGCGGCAGCACAATTCGAATATCACGGGTGAGCTCAAACAGCAGCAGCAGGGCCGTCAGGGGAGCCCGGGCACTACCGGCCAGCACAGCGGCCATGCCCACCATGGCGTAGGCGGGAGGCTCAGCCACCGGTAGGTGCAGGCCACTGTCACCAAGCAGCTGGCCGTAGCAGTTGCCGAGCACCGCTCCCAGGAATAGTGATGGGGCGAAGCCACCGCCAACAAAGCCGGTGGCATTGCTGATACCAGTGGCCAAAAGCTTGACTCCTAGCAATACCAGCAAGGTGAGCAGGGGCACGCCACCCTCGCTGCCAAGCAGGGCCTCAATCGTGTCGTAGCCGACACCCAGCACCTGGGGAAAACCCAGAGCCATCACACCCACACAGGCACCCCCCAGGGCGGTGGGCAGGCCTGGCGGCAGCTGGCCCAGCCAGGCCTGCAGCCGCTCGCTGCGGCCTGCAGCCAGCAGGCTCACCAAGGCCCAGGACATCAAGCTGGCCACCAAGCCCAAACCCAGATACAGGGGCAACTCCAGCGGTGAGCGCACCTCATAAGCAGGCAGCCGCAAAATCGGTGTGTCGCCGAGCAGCAATTGGGTGACCAGCGAGGAAGCCACCGCCGCCACCAGCACCGCCCTCAAGCTGGGCCGCCCCTGAACGGCACTGAAGCTTCCTTCAAAAGCAAAAAACACCCCGGCAATGGGTGCCTTGAACCCCGCCGCCAGGCCTGCGGCCACTCCCGCGGCCACCAGGGCTTTCTGGCTCTGGGGCGAGAGCCCGCCGCGCAGGGCCACCCAAAGGCCGATATTGCCACCACTTTCAACGCTGGGCCCCTCCGGGCCGAGGGAGGCACCACTGCCCAGGCTGATGGATGCACCCAGCAGGCGCTGAAAGGGCAAGCGGGGCCGAGTGCTAACGGCGCCATCGGCCATCGCCATCAGGCTGGGTAGGCCAGGGCCCAGGTCACCGCCATAGCGGCGCAAAAGACCAACAGCCCAGCCCCCCAGGGTGGGCACCACAACCACCGGCCAAAGACTGATCCAATCGGGCAGGGAGGAAACCGGCAGGGGCAGCGGCTCAGGAACGGCCGGGGGCGGTGGCAGGAAGCCAAGCCCGCCGAGACCCACCTGGAGCAGGGCCCGCAGCGGTGTGCCCGCATCAGGAGCCACCGCCAACGGCAATTCGGGTGCTAACTCCGGCGGCTGGCTACGACCAACCGTTAGGAGCCCTTCCACAAAAGGTCCAAACAGCCCGTTATTGATGAAGCCCAGCAATTCGTGGAAGGCCACCACTGCCAGTCCCGTGAGCACCCCAATCAGGGCAGCCCAGGCCAGCAGATTCCATTGATAGGGAAGGGCGCGTGCCTCGGCTTCAACGGGGCTGGCTGCGGCTGGCGCTGGTTCAGGCTTCGGGCCGGACAGTTTCAAAAATCTCCTCCAGGATCTCGCCTGCGCCCTGGGCCTTCAAAGCATGGGCAAGGGCGATACCAATGGCCTCAGGGTCAGCCTGGGGACCAGAAGCCTCGTCGCGGATCAGGCGCAGGCCGTCGATGCTTGCCACCATGCCCGTTAATACAAGCGTATCGCCGTCGAAGCGGCTGTTGACACCGATGGGCACCTGACAGCCCCCCTCCAGCTCACGCAAAAAGGCTCGCTCAGCCAGGCAGCGACGGGCGGTGGGCTGGTGCTCCAAGACCTTGATCTGCTCCAGCACGGCGGCATCGCCCTCGCGGCACTCAATACCTAAGGCACCCTGGCCAACGGCGTGGAGGGAAATGGAGGGGTCGATCAGCTCGTGGATGCGATCCCCCAAACCCAGCCTTCCCAAACCAGCGGCCGCCAGGATCAGGCAGTCGTATTCACCGGCATCAAGTTTCTCCAGGCGGGTGATTACGTTGCCACGCACATCCTTGAAGCTGAGGTGCGGGAAGTGGTGGCGCAGCTGGGCTAAACGGCGCAGGGAACTGGTGCCCACCACGGCGCCGGCGGGCAGGGTTGCCAGGCTCTTATCGCGGTGCTGTTCATGCACCACCAAGGCGTCGGCGGGATCTTCCCGCTCGGTGATGCAGCCAAGCATCAGCCCCTCGGGCAGGTTGGTTGGCAGATCCTTGAGGCTATGGACGGCGATATCAGCCTGTCCAACAAGCATCTGAGCTTCTAACTCCTTGGTGAAAAGGCCTTTATCGCCGATTTTGGCAAGGGCCACATCGAGAATCTTGTCCCCCTGGGTGGCCATCGCTTCGATGGTGATCTCCAGGCCGCTGTGGGCCTGGATCAGTTCATCGCGCACCCAATTGGTTTGCACCATGGCCAGCTGGCTGCGGCGGGAGGCGATGCGCAGGGGGTTGGCCATCAGGGGCAGATCACAGCCACTCAGATTAAGGGCCGAAGAAATCAAGGGGCAATGGGCCCCAGGTGTCTTCCGCAGCCGTATCTGCTGAACAATGACCACTGATCAATAGGCCCTCACCTAAACCGGTTTCAGCGCGCACCTGAAAGCGGCCGCTGTTCTGGTTGGCCTTGAGGAAGACCGGACCCTCGATCGAATCGAGGGCTGCACCGGCGGGATCTAGCTCCAATTGCGACCAGCCCAGAGCCGTCTCAACCTGACGCAGACAGGTCACCGCAGCCGCTGCAGAAGTGGCCATCACTCCCGCCGTGAACCAGTCGCAACGAGCTAGCAGGGGCTCAAGCTCTGCCCGCAGAGCGGAGAGCGCTGCGGGGGCGAGCGATGGAGCAGTGCGCAGTCCCCGCAGGGATGCCAAGCCCTGACTCACTTGATGTACTCCTTGAGCACGCCGTTGCGGTTGGGGTGGCGCAGCTTGCGCAGGGCCTTGGCTTCAATTTGACGAATGCGCTCCCTGGTGACATCAAAGATCTGGCCGATCTCTTCAAGGGTCTTCATGCGGCCGTCATCCAAGCCGTAGCGCAGACGCAGCACGTCACGCTCCCTGGGGCTGAGGGTGGCCAGCACGCCCTCGAGGTCCTCTCGCAGCAGGTTCTTGGCCACATCCTGCTCAGGGTTTTCGATATCGGCCTCGATGAAGTCACCGAGACGGGAATCCTCCTCTTTGCCGATCGGTGTCTCCAAGGAGATGGGCAGCTGGGCGCTTTTGGCGATGAAACGCAGCTTCTCGATGGTCATTTCCATCGATTCGGCAATTTCCTCTTCGGTGGGCTTGCGGCCGAATTCCTGGGAGAGGGTTTTGGTGGTCTTCTTGATCCGGGAAATGGTTTCGTATAGATGCACCGGAAGGCGGATAGTGCGTGACTGATCAGCGATAGCTCGGGTGATCGCCTGACGAATCCACCAGGTGGCGTAGGTAGAAAATTTATATCCCTTTTCGTGGTCAAATTTCTCGGCAGCACGGATCAAGCCGAGGGAACCCTCCTGAATCAGGTCCTGGAAGCTCAGACCCCGGTTCATATATTTCTTGGCGATCGAAACCACCAGGCGCAGGTTTGACTGCACCATCTTTTCCTTGGCTCGGCGGCCGAGCATCAGGCGCCGGCGGAACTTGATGGAGGGCATCTCCACCAATGCCGCCCACTCCTTGTTGTCGGGCTGGCGGCCGTGATCGGCCTCAAACTGAGCTGCGATCTCCTCGAGCTGGAGCAGATCAGCGATCTTGCGGGCTAGCTCGATCTCCTCGTCGGGCCGGAGCAGCCGGATACGGCCGATCTCCTGGAGATAAACCCGAATCGAGTCTTCGGTGTAGACACCTTTAGGCCCCACCTTGATGCTGGCGAGGGCCTTGGCAGCCTTCTCGTCCTTCTCGGCAGAGCTGCCGGATGGGCCTAGATCATCGGCATCGTCCAGCTCGGCGGTATCGACGGGAGCCTCAGTCATGGCCTTGGCCGCCGCGGCTTTAGGAGCTGAGGATTTGCTTGCGGCCGGCTTTGCCTTTGGAGCAGCCTTTGCCTTGGTAGCAGCAGTTCCCTTAGAAGCAGCAGGGGCTTTGGTGGCAGCCTTTGCTTTGGGAGCGGCAGTTCCCTTGGAGGCAGCTGGGGCTTTGGCGGTGGCTTTTGCTTTTGGCTTTGGTGCAGCCTTCTTGGGCTTTACTTGCACCTCTTCACCGGACGCCGTGGCCACCATCAAGATTTCCGGGGTTGCTTTCGGCTGGGCAGCAGCAGCAGGGCTCATAGGTAACGAAAACGAAACAACAAAAAATGGGTAGGAACGCATCACCTCAAAACGGGTCTAGATATCTTCTGCCTGCAATCGGCAAAAAATCGTTCCAGCTAAGCCGGGATTAGCCGTAGGAGCTGGTGCAAGACCAAGAAAGCGGGAAGGAAACCTCGGAAGCGGTGGTAGTCGGCAGGGAAAAGTCGAGCGACCCGGCAAAAAGCAAGGGGTCGGTGGCCGAAGCCTGGAAGGGTTGGCCGAGGCCTGGACAGGGCTGACAGGGGTGGTCGCAGACCGGGAGGCCGAATGGTGGGAGGCTGGCTCCCGGGGTCTCGCTTCAGGTCTTCCCGCTGGACGGAACTCTGCTTAGTTCCGACGGCAGTTCTTGAACTGCCCAACATTCACATCCTAAGAATGGGTTGTGACCTTTGCAAGCTTGTCGATCCCCTGGCTGCAGATCTGGCTCGAAGCCGGGCGGGAAGGCCAGGTATTCACCTATGCCAACTCCCCCGAAACCCCAGCAGGGATTGGGGATTTGGTGCGGGTGAAGCTGCAGGGCCGCCCGCACACAGGCTTGGTGGTGGGCTGGCTTGATCAATTACCCGCAAGTCTCAGCAGCAAGCGAATACAGCCAATCCTGGAGGTTTGGCAGCGGGCTGCCGTGGATCCCGATTGGCAAAACTTAATGACAAGCGTGGCGCTGGAGTGCCACACGAGCCTGTTCAAAACTCTGAAAAGTGCCCTGCCACCGGGCTGGCTTGGCCAGCGCAACCAGGGGCCCAGCAGGCCAAGCCGCGCAATCTGGCTGGTGGAGCGATCCCAGGCAGCACTCCCAAGCCAGCCCCTCACCGAGCGGCAGCAGCAATTGCTTGATCACCTAGGGCGCCATAGGGGGCCAGTGCCCCTGCGGGATCTTTGTGGTGAGGCTGGCTTCAGCCGCGCCGTGCTCAAGGGGCTGGAGGCTCGGGGTCTGGTGCAGCGCCTTCAGGCTCCCACCGAGGGCAGTGGAGCTGGCCTCGCACCGGCCCACTGGCCTCCCCTGACTGAAGCCCAGGCTGCTGCAGTCCAGGCTCTAGCCAGTGCCCCAGCGGGCGCGGAATTTTTGCTCTGGGGTGTAACAGGCGCTGGCAAAACTGAGGTGTATCTGCGGGCTGCCGCCCAAGCTCTAGAGGCGGGGCAGGCCACACTTTTGCTCACCCCGGAGATTGGCCTAATTCCCCAGTTGCTCGACCGGGCACGGGAACGCTTCGGCTGCCGGGTGGTGGAGTTCCACAGCGGCCTTTCCGATGGAGCCCGGGTGGCGGCCTGGCGTCGCTGCCTGGAACCAGAGGCGGTGGTGGTGGTGGGTACCCGCTCAGCGATCTTTCTGCCCATGCCCAGGCTGGGCCTGATCGTGCTCGATGAGGAACACGACAGCTCCTACAAGCAGGACAGCCCGATGCCCTGCTACCACGCCCGCGACGTAGCCCGCCTACGGGCCCGGCACAGCGGGGCGCGGCTGGTGCTCGGCAGTGCCACCCCCTCCCTCGAGAGTTGGTTGAGCTGTCACTCCCCCCAACCAGCCAGCCGCCTCCTACGACTGCCGGAGCGCATTGGTTTGCGGCCCCTGCCTGCCGTACGGGTGATCGACATGCGCCACGAGCTCGCGGATGGCCACCGCCGCCTGATCAGCCGGGCCCTGATGGGGCGCTTAGAGCAGCTGCAGGAGAAGGGCGAACAGGCAGTGGTGCTGGTGCCCCGACGGGGCTATCGAGCATTCCTGAGCTGTCGCAGCTGCGGTGAAGCGGTGCTCTGCCCCCACTGCGATGTAGCCCTCACCGTGCACCGCTCCAAAGGGGGCCAGGAATGGCTGCGCTGCCACTGGTGCGACCACCGCGCCGAGATGGGCAATCGCTGCGGCCACTGTGGCTCCACGGCCTTCAAACCCTTCGGCGCGGGCACCCAGCGGGTGATGGAGCAGCTGGCAACTGAGCTTGAAGGGTTGCGCCTGCTGCGCTTTGACCGTGACACCACCCGGGGCCGCGACGGCCACCGCCGCCTGCTCGATCGCTTCGCCCAAGGGCAAGCCGACGTATTGGTAGGCACCCAGATGCTGGCCAAGGGCATGGACCTTCCCCGGGTCACGCTTGCGGCGGTATTGGCGGCAGACGGGCTTTTGCATCGCCCCGATCTGCGCTCCTCCGAGCAGTGCCTGCAATTGCTGTTGCAATTAGCGGGCCGGGCGGGCCGCGGCGAAAAGCCAGGCGAGGTGCTGGTGCAGACCTACAGCCCCGACCACCCGGTGATTCGCCACCTGGTGGATGGGCGCTACGAGTTGTTTTTGGCCGAGGAGAGCCAGTTGCGCCGCCAGGGTGGCCTGGTCCCCTTCAGCCGGGCCTGCCTTCTGCGTCTGAGCGGACCAAGTGCCAGCGGCACGGCAACCGCCGCCGCCGCCTTGGCGGAGAGAATCCGCAGCCAAGTGGCGGCAGCGGGATGGCTGTTGATTGGTCCCGCTCCGGCCCCGGTAGCCCGGGTGGCGGGGAAGAGTCGCTGGCAGTTGTTGCTGCATGGTCCCGCCGGCCAGCCCCTGCCCTTGCCAGCTGAAAGCCTGCTGCGGGAGGCTCTACCTGCGGGGGTGGGTCTGGCGATCGACCCCGACCCCCTCAGCCTTTGAGCACCGCTCTCAAGCCGGTAGTTCCGGCAGGCCGAATCCCAGCAGACGCCGCAGCCGCTCCAGGGCCAGCACCAGGGCCAGGGCCAGGGCAATCAGGGTGCCGCCAATACCAAGACCACTCCAGCGCCAGCAGCTGAGCTGCAGGGTATTGCTGGCGTCAAAGCGCAGGGCCCAGTGCAGGGCTGCTCGTCCAGAAATTGCCGCAGCGGGCTCGGGACTGGCCAGTCGGACAGCCGCAGGGGTCACAGGGGCCAGGTCGATGGCGGCGCTGAAGCCCGGCAGAGCGGTGAGCCCACGCAGGTCCACTGCCAGTTCAAGGCTTTGGTGCACTCCCAGCAGCCAATTGCGCTCTCGCAGCTGGAAGTGGGGAGGCGGCAGGGCCACACCGGCCAGATCCGCTGCCGCGCCCAGGTTCGCTGCCAGCAGGGCAAGGGCCTCGGGCGCTGCTAGCACCGGGCTCTCCAGGCGCTGGTGAAAGCCGTCAGCGCCAGCAGCTGGCTTGGGCTGCTTGGCCGGGTGAAATCCCTGGCTCAGCAAGCTGCGGCCAAACTGACGGGCCCAGGGCTCGGGTTGGGTACCGGGGCTCGATAGGCCATGGGCGATCTGCAGCCGGCCCGGCCCCTTAAAGGTCAACTCGCTGCGCACCTCGGTGCAGCCGCTGAGCAGCAGCGTCAGCAGCAACAGCAAAACTGCCAGCACAGCGAAGCCCACTGGAGCCCTGGTGGGCCCCACCGGTGGCGGTGGCGGCGGTGGCGGCTTGTTGGAGCGGCGGCCGCGAGCAAGCTGCTGCATTTGGCCGCCCATGGCCTCGGCCGAGCCCAGATCGGGCAGGGTGATCGACCACTCGCGGGGGCGCTCGAGGGCCGGTGCCTCCAGCACGGTGAGTAGGTCTATGGCCTGAGCCCGCAGGCTTGCATCACGGCAGCGCTTGATCAGCCGGCAACACAGGATCGCCCGGCCGTTGTCGCCCCGCCCCATCCAGGCGGTGGCGAGCAGCAGCTGAATCTCAGCTCCGGTGGCGGTAGCAGCAGGATGCTCACTGGTGAGGGGATCCAACAGGCGTACAACCTGGCCGTAATCGCCCCGCTCGAGGGCTGCACGGGCTGCAGCCAGCTGGTCTTCAGCCATGGCAGACGCGCTGGCTACCCACCACCATGGTGCCAATTCCCGAATCGGTGAATACCTCCAGCAAAAGGGCGTGGGGCACCCGGCCATCGACGATGTGGGCCGCCGCCACTCCCTGGGCCAGGGCCCGGATGCAGCACTCGGTTTTCGGGGTCATGCCGCCTGCCACCACACCGTCATGGATTAATTGGCGTGCCTGCGCCAGGGTCAGCTGACGAATTAGGGAGTCAGGATCGTGGCGATCCTGCAAGATCCCTGCCGTGTCGGTGAGCAGGATCAGTTTCTCGGCCTGTAAAGCTGCGGCCAGTTCACCGGCCACGGTATCGGCATTGATGTTGTGGGCCTGGCCATCAGCATCGGCGGCCACGCTCGAGATCACAGGGATGTAGCCAGCTTCAAGCAGGGGGAAAAGCACTGCCGGATCTACTGCCGCCACCTCTCCTACCAGCCCATTTACTCCGCCGGCGTAGGTGCGGGCCCGCACCAAGGAGCCATCACTACCGCAAAGTCCCACGGCCCGGCCACCCACCTGATTGAGGCCGTTAACAATGTTTTTGTTGACCCGGCCCACCAGCACCATCTCCACCACGTCCATGGTTTCTGGAGTGGTGACCCGCAAACCATCACGGAATTCGGGCTCGATCTGGAGGCGATTCAGCCAGTCATTGATCTCCGGGCCGCCGCCATGGACCACCACCGGCTGCACCCCCACCGAGGCCAGCAGCACCACATCGCGGTAAACAGCATCGCGAAGCTCCGCTTGCACCATCGCCGCGCCGCCGTACTTGACCACCACCCGGCGGCCCGCAAAGCGTTGGATGTATGGAAGGGCCTCACTTAGGACCGACACCCTCAGGGTGTCCTGGCTGCTGATCAAGGTTTCGCTTCTCGATGGGGCAGATGCATTAAGGGGTGTTAGCTAGCGCTGGGCTCGGGCACCAGAGCGAGGCTGAATTCATTGCGGCGCTCGGGCTTGATGTCGGCAATCAAACCGGGGCCAAAGAAGCGGCCCAGCCGATCAGCGCGGGCCTCCCAGCGATCTAGGGGCACCCCTTCGCAGCGAAAGCGCAGGCGCAAGCCATAGCGGCCATCGCAGTCGAGCTCCTCAACACTGAGCAGCTGGGGCGGAGCGTCCTCGTCCCAGAGCTTGAGCACCTCCAGGGAGCTCTCCAAATGGGCTTTCTGGCCGTAGCGCCAGCGATCTACATCGGCCAGCAGCTTGCGCAGGGGCTCGCTCTCCGGCAGGTCCCGCAATTGCTTGAAACGGGAGGCCGGCGTGAGTCGCTTAGGTGGAGGCAGCTCAGAGGATTTCAAGGCCAACCCACCCAACAGGATCGGAATGCCGTAGAAGATCGTCGGCAGGCTGAGATTGGGGATATCGGTGGCGTAGGCGATCGTGCCGATCACCGTGAGCACAGCCCCCGCGATGGTCACGAGGCTGCCTGGTGAGAGAAGTGCTTGCATACAACCATCTTCCTTTATGCCCATGGCGGATGCGACCACCAGCCGGCCCAGCGAAACCGGCACAGCCGAACTGATCAGCAACCTCAAGAGCGACCGGCTCTGGTTATTGCGCCAGATTGATGCGGGTCGTTGGCCCCAATGGCGCCTCGATCTAGCCGCCCTGGAGCGGGAGCTGGGCCAGCTGCTCGATCAGTTGAGCGACGCAGATTCCAGCGCCGACGCCTAGCTCTGAACCGGACCAATCCCAAATCAAAAAGGGATGTCGTCGTCGTCAGGGAGATCAGGCACCAGCGGGGAGGTATTCCAAGTGGGGGGCTGGGCACCTGCCGGCGCGGCTGGAGCCGGGGGAGCCGCCGAAGCAGCGGCCTGGGGTTGGTTCATCGCTGGGGCACGGCGCTGGGGCGCTGGCGCAGTTGCGGCAGCTTGATTGACAGCAGGACTGCTGGTGGCGCCAGGGCCCATGCCGTGCAGCCGGGCCAGGGTGAATTCAGCGCGTTTTTCCTTGACGCCGTCCTGACGGGTGACGGTATTCATGCGCAGCCGGCCCTCGAGCATCAGCCTCTGGCCAACCTGCACCCGGTTCTGGAGCTCTTGGGCCAAATTTCCCCAGCCGACCACCTTCAATTGACCCGGGGGATCATCGGGACGCAGGCCATCTATCTGGACCGCCATCTCCGCCACCGGCGTCTGATTGTCCTGGGTGTAACGCACCTGGGGCGCTTCCAGCACCTCAACCTCGAGCAGACAGTGATTCACTCCCCGGCAAACATTGGTGGATCCCATCCTGATGCACCGACCTGAGATTCACCAGACCTCGCCCCGTCTGTGGCTGATAGGCGGCACCGGCGAAGGCCCCGTGGTGGCAGAGCGGCTGCTGCAGCGCGGCTGGCACCTAACCGTGAGCGTTGTTGGTGCAACAGCGGCCCTGGCCTATCGCCCCCATCCGGGGCTAACCCTGCGCGTTGGCGCCATTGATGGCGAGCAGGGGGTGTGGGCAGAACTGGCGGCCGCCGAATCGCTGGGTTGGCCCTACGCGGTGGTGGTGGATGCCAGCCATCCCTTCGCCTGTGTGGTGAGTCGCCAGCTGGCCGCCGTGTGCAAGCAGCGCCGCCAACGGCTGATACGGATGCTGCGACCCACCCTGCCTGGAGCGGCAACGATCCTGCCGAGCCTGGAGATGCTGCGTAGTCGCTCGCTGCAGGGCCACCGCCTCCTATTAGCAATCGGTGCCCGCCAACTAAAAATGGCGCTGGCCTACAGCCCCGGCGCCCGTCACTTCGCCCGGCTGCTGCCCAGCCCAAGGGCCCTACAGCTGGCCATGGCAGCTGGCTTGGTGGCAGATCAGGTCGCCTGCCTCCGCCCAGGCTCGGAGCTTGAGGTGGAGCGGTCGCTGATTCGCCGCTGGCGCATCACCACGGTGTTGGCACGCCAGTCGGGCGGAGTTACTGAACAGCTCTGGCAGCAACTCTGTGCCCGCACAGGCCCCCAGCTATTGCTGATCGGCAGGCCAGCAGAGCCAGCGGGAGTACAAGCTTTAAGCCAAAGTTGCCTATTGGAGGCTCTGGTGCTGCCGCAGTGAGGCTCAGCCCAGGTGCTGGGCTACTAGCTGCTTGAGCGAGCCCTGGGGCCGGGGGCCTAGCTGGGTCACGACCTGACCTGCGCAAAGGGAGCCCAACCGTCCACAGGCGTCGATGGCCTGGCCCTGGGTGTAGGCGTGCAGGAAGCCAGCGGCGTAGAGATCACCCGCCCCTGTGGTGTCAAGCAAGGGACCGAGCTGGAAGGGGGCGACGCTGTGGGTGCCGGCGCCATTGAGTACTACCGATCCCTGTTCGCTGCGGGTGAGGGCTGCCAGCTTGCAGCGTCCCCGCACCTGGTCGGCAGCCTCTTCAAAACTATTGGCCTTGTAGAGGGCAGTGATCTCCATTTCGTTGGCAAACAGGATGTCGACGTGGCCGTCCACCAGCTCCTGAAAGCTTTCGCGGTGACGCTCGACGCAAAAAGCATCCGACAGGCTCAAAGCCACCTCGCCCCCATGGGCGCGCGCCACCTCGGCCGCAGTGATGAAGGCCGCCTTGGCCTCGTCGCTGTCCCAGAGGTAACCCTCTAGGTAGAGCACCTTGGCTTGGGCAACCATCTCAAGGTCGAGGTCGGCTGGATCCAGCCCCACCGAAGCACCTAGGTATGTGCACATCGTGCGCTGGGCATCTGGAGTCACCAGGATCAGGCAACGGGCCGTGGAGGGCCCCTCCGTGGCCGCAGGGGTGTCAAAGCGAGCTCCAACCGAGCGGATGTCGTGGCTAAAGATCCCCCCCAGCTGATCGTTGCGCACCCGACCGATAAAGCCCGCCCGGCCGCCCAGTTGGGCAACCCCGGCCAGGGTGTTGGCAGCGGAGCCACCAGAGGTTTCAAGGCCCGGTCCAACGCTGGCGTAGAGGCGCTCGGCTTGGGCTTCGTCCACCAGGGCCATGGTGCCCTTGGTTAGTTCGAAGTTGTCGATCAGGTCGTCGTCGGCTTGCACCAGCACGTCAACGATGGCGTTGCCAATGCCGACGACGTCGTAGCTCTTGTCCATGGGATCCATCAGGTGCTCAGCAGGGCCCGCTTGGGACCGTGAATGGGGTCTTCCACAACGATCGTCTGATCGCGGTTAGCGCCAAGGGAAACGATGGCGATCGGCACCTCCATCAGATCGGCAAGAAAGCGCAGATAGCTCATCGCCGTTGGAGGTAATTCCTCGAGGCTGCGGCAATCTGCAGTAGAGGTTTGCCAACCCGGCAAGGTTTCAAAGATCGGCTGGCAGCGGGCGAAATCCTCCGAACTGCTGGGGAAATATTCGATCCGCTCGCCGTCGAGTTCGTAGGCAACACAAACCTGGATCTCGTCGAGCTCATCGAGCACATCGAGCTTGGTGATGGCCAGGCAATCGAGGCCGTTCACCTCCACCGCATAGCGACCGATCACCCCGTCAAACCAACCGCAACGGCGGCGGCGGCCCGTGGTGGTACCAAACTCACCGCCCCGATCACAGAGGTGATCGTTGAGGCTGCCCTGAAGCTCGGTGGGGAAGGGGCCTTCTCCTACCCGGGTTGTGTATGCCTTGGCTACCCCGATCACCCGATCGATCAAGGTGGGGCCCACCCCTGCTCCGATGCAGGCACCGCCACTCACCGGGTTTGAGGAGGTGACATAGGGATAGGTGCCGTGGTCAAGATCCAGCAGGGTGCCCTGGGCTCCCTCAAACAGGATGTTTTGGCGGGCCCGCGCAGCGCTGTGGATAGTGCGGGTGCAATCGACCACATGGGGCGCTAGCCGCTTGCCGTAGCCGACGTATTCGGCCACAACCGTCTCAAAATCCAACGGCTCAAGGCCGTAGAGCTTCACCAGAATTTCGTTCTTTTCGGCAAGGGGGCCGGCTAGGCGATCCCGCAACCGATCCGCATCAAGAATATCCAGGATGCGGATGCCATTGCGCTCCGATTTATCTGCGTAGGTGGGACCGATGCCTCGGCCTGTGGTGCCGATGCGGCGATCGCCGCGGCGCTGCTCCATCGCCTGATCCAACAGGCGGTGGTAGGGCATGGTGACGTGGGCCGTAGAAGCCAGCTTCAAGCCACTGATGTCGATGCTGTAGGTGGCGAGCATGTCGAGCTCGCCCAGCATCACCTTGGGATCGACCACCGTGCCGGAGCCGATCAAGCAAATTGTGTCCGGGTAAAGGATCCCGGAGGGGATCAGGTGAAGTTTCAGCACTTTGTCGTCCACGACGATCGTGTGGCCGGCGTTCACCCCGCCCTGATACCGCACCACAACGTCGGCTGAGCGGCTGAGAAGATCCGTGATCTTGCCCTTCCCCTCGTCACCCCACTGCGCACCGATGACGACAACGTTGGCCAAGGACACAGCGGCCCGGAGCCGCTTCTGAGCACAATCCGAGAGCTTCTCAGATCGTGGGGTCCTTCGTCAAAGATGGACTGGTCGGCTCAGGGCCTTAGGCGCCGCGAGTCGCGTTCGTTTCTGCCTTCTTGAGCTCCTTGGCGATCCGCTCCTTAAGCGCCTCAGGCAGCGGGCGATTGGGATAATTGGTGTAGTGGCCAGCCAGGGAGTTGATGGCCGTCTGCATGGTGGTGAAAGAGCCCAAACCGTTCACCGCGCTGCGGGGGCGGTAGCGGGCCATGTAGCCATTGCTCAGGCTGCGAGCTTCGATCTCGGCCTCAGCGCGGGCAGGATCGTCGGCCCCTAAGGCAATGGTGCTCAGCAGGCTGTCGGCCACCGCCACAGTGTCCTCGACGTAGTTACCAGAAAGACCAGTATTTGCAGAGCTACAGGCAGTCAGAGCAAGGCTGAGGCAGAGCACCAGCGCTAGGGCCAAGCGTGAAAAAAGCTGCTTCAGCCGCTGGCGGAAGGAGGGAAGCGCAGCGGCCATGGGTGAAATGCGAATTCCCCGATCCTAGAAGCCGCCTGAGGGGCCATTCAGACAGGCAGGCCCATGCGCTGGCTTGCCAAGCATGGCAGCAGGGTCTCAAGCAGCTCAATGGCCGGCAGATCGCGCTTGCTGCAGCTGGAGCGCTCCACCAACTCCACCTGACCATCAGCAGCTCCGCGACCCACCACTACCCGCCAGGGAATACCAATCAGATCGGCATCCTTAAACTTCACTCCAGCCCGCTCACTGCGGTCGTCCAGCAATACATCTACACCTGCTTCCTGGAGACGCAGATAGAGCTGCTCAGCCAAGCTGCTCTGCTCGGCTTCGGCCCAATTGGCCGCCACCACGATCACTTCGAAGGGCGCAATCGATACGGGCCAGCAGATGCCATTGCCATCGTGATGTTGCTCAACAGCCGCCTGGGCCAAACGGGAGACACCGATGCCGTAACAGCCCATCCACAGGGCTTCTTCCGAGCCAGCCTCATTGGTGAAACGGGCCTCAAGGGCCTCTGAATATTTGCGGCCCAGCTGGAAAATGTGTCCCACCTCGATGCCCCGACTTGCCTGGAGCTGCTGGGAGGGGTCGTGTTGGCAGCGATCACCTGGTTGGGCGGCCCGCAGATCAAGGCTCTCAGGGCAGGGGCAGAGGGATCCCCAGGCCGCGCCTACTAGGTGGATATCGGTGCTGTTGGCGCCACACACAAAGGCGCTGAGTTCAGCAGCGGTGCTGTCAGCTAGTCGCAAGAAGTTTTTGTTCCAGTGACCGGAATCGCTCAGCAGCCCATCGGCTAGGTGGGGACCCATAAAGCCAAAGGGCAAGGGCAGCAGCCCTTCGCCGGCCGCGGCCTCCCTAGTAATTGGGGAAATGTCCAATAGCGCCCCGTGCTCCGCCGAGCAGCGGGCCGTGACTGCATTGGCCAGCTTGACTTCGTTGAGTTGTTGATCGCCCCGCAGGCTCACCAGCAGGGGCTGGGCGCTTTCATCTTCAAAACGGGCCAATAACATCAACACCTTTACGGCTTGACAGGGCTCAATGCCATGGCCAGCGCAGAGATCTTCAATACTGCTTTGGCCAGGGGTGGCCAAAGGTTCACCCTTACCGCCAGCCCGCGGTCCACCCGGTAGGGAAATTGGGTCGGCGGCTAACGAAACAGCCCGCTCCTGGTTGGCGGCGTAGGCCCCATCGGAACTGGCCAGAATCAAATCCTCACCGGCCTCTGCCGTAACCATGAATTCCTGGCTGGCCGATCCACCAATCGCACCGCTGTCTGCCTCCACTGCGACAGCTCGCAAACCACAACGGGCAAAAATGCGTCTGTAGGCTCCGTCCATAGCGGCGTAGGTTTGCCGCAATGACTCCTCATTGGCATGGAAGGAGTAGGCATCTTTCATGATGAATTCGCGACCACGCATTAAGCCGAAGCGGGGACGAATCTCATCGCGGAATTTGCTCTGTATCTGATACAAATTGACAGGCAACTGCCTATAAGAGCGCAACAGATCGGTCGCCAGATATGTGATCACCTCCTCATGGGTGGGCCCCAGCCCCAACTCACGCCCCTGACGATCCTCCAGGTGGAACATGATCCCCTCCCCTGCGGTGTAGCCGGCCCAACGGCCGCTGCGCTGCCACAACTCAGCCGGCTGAAGTTGGGGCAACAGGGTTTCAAGGGCTCCGGTGCCGTCCATCTCCTCACGCACCACCCGGGAAACCTTCTGGAGCACCCGCCACATCAAGGGCAGATAGGCGTAGATGCCCGAGGCAACCCGTCGGATGTAGCCGGCGCGAAGCAGCAGCTTGTGAGAGGGAATCTCAGCCTCCGACGGATCGTCGCGGAGCGTCACCAGCATCAGGCGGGAGACGCGCATGGCAGGAGCTTTCGATGAGGGCGGAACTTATCACCGACACCCAGCCAGGGGAGCCGGTATGGGGGTGACCACCGCTGCTGACTACCTGCAAAACCCCTGCTATGTTCTCGATCTGATCCCGTTAGTCCAAAAGCCGTCTCATGCCACCCCAGCCCAGTTCTGCAAATGGATTGGGGGCAATCGGGCTACCTGCTGGTCTTATCGCCCAGGCCGAACCTGCAGATACGGGATCCACTGAGATCGCTGAAGGTCTAATCGGTATTGATGAGGTCCAAAGGGCTCTCAACCGCTCTCGGGCATCTGTATACCGCTATACAAATACTGATCCACGCAATCTCAATCCGCCTTTCAACGCGCGCAAGTTGAATCCGGAATACCGCAGCGATCAAAAGGATCCGCTGATGTTCCACCCCAACGAGGTGGCCCGTTTTGCCCGCGACGTGCTGCGGATCAAGGAGGTAACGGTTGAGGTACTCAACTCACCCTCCACTGCCACCCAACAATTGTTGGGTTCGATTCTCGAAGAGCTGCGCTCGATCCGATTGCGCCTAGACCATCTCGATGGCCGCCCTGCAGACCTGAGTGCCCGCCGCGATCAACACGATCAAGGCTCCCGCCCTGCCGCCTAAACATCGACATGGCTAGTTGAACGAGTAGATAACTGTTAGATCCCCAATTTCTGAGCCATAGTGCCAGAATTGAAAAAGTCCCTTTGAATTTCCGAGTGGAATAGGTGCTCTTGTGCGCCTTTCCTATTGCTATGGATTCAGTTCCCCGAGATTCCCAACCCTCTTCCATCGCCCATCTTGCCGAAGCGAGCCCGCCAGAGCGCGACCTTGATGAGCAGGGCGAAGATCCATTCAGTACGGGCCCCCAAGCCCTTTCAGGCCTGCTGGGAAGCCTGATCGCCCTGGCCACGGCTGTGGTGCCGCTAGCCATGGTTGTCGCTGGACGACCCTTCAGCTATTCGGCCCCGAGCTTCGAGGGCTCAGGGTCGGCGCTGCAGCAGAAAGCCCTCGTAGCCGAGAGCCTGAAAGATCCTTGCCGGATCTCCAAAGCCAGCCGCGTTGACGAGCGCCGTTAGCCGCGCCTCACCAATCGGGTGGAGGCCTTGGGTAAGAGGGGCGAGATCGTGAGGATCAGCGTTGAGGCCACTAGCCCGTTGGAAACCCATCCAGGCTGCCTCCACCTGGCTTTGCAGGGTTGATCGCTCCGGTGCCATCAAATCAACCAGCACGAGTTGGCCACCAGGCTCAAGGCTGCGGGCAAGGGCTGTAAGGAACGCAAGCTTGCTGCCATCGTCTGGCAAAGACTGCAAAACCAGCACGGACAGGGCGCCAGCAAAACATCCGTCGGCGTTGAGGTCCTCGACCGTGGTTTGACGCCAGCTGATCGACTCGACACCCAGTCGCTCTTGAGAAGCCGCGAGCATCTCAGCGGAGGGATCGATTGCGGTGAGCTGCCAGTCCGGGCGCTGGGCCCTTGCCTCTACCAGTTCTGCTCCGGTGCCGCAGCCCGCCACCAACACAGCTGCACCAGAGCTGCCGGCCCTGGGCGAGGCAGCCAGCAAAGCAACCGCCAGGCGAGCCAGGCTGGCGTATCCCGGAATCAGCTGCTGGACTATCAGGTCATAACCAAGAGGCAGGTCATAACCAAGAGGCAGGTCGGAACTGAGGGGCGTTGACACAGCTCGTTCGCGAAGGTTCCGATGCTAGGCATCGGGACGGGCGTGACCTAAGTTGAACGGCGCCCATTCCCCCAGCTCGACCGTGCCCACCATCCGTTTTGAACAGGAAGGCCAGACGGTCGGTTGCATCGAAGGTGCCAATCTCCGCAAGGCTGCCCTGGATGCGGGCATCAACCCTTACAAAGGGCTCAACAACGTCAACAACTGCGGTGGCATCGGCCAGTGCGGCACCTGCGTCATGGAGGTGATCGAGGGCATGCAAAACCTTTCACCCCGCAGCGATGTCGAGGAGGTTTACCTCTCGGATCGTCCAGCCAATTTCCGCCTCAGCTGCCGCACCAGCGTCAACGGCGACGTCACCGTGCGCACCAAACCGACCAACGCCGTTGGCCAGGGTTCAAACAGCCTGGTGGGAGCTTTGAAGTCCCTAATCGGCATCAAATAAGCGGCCGGCAACCCAATCCGTAGCTCCGGATGAAGCTCTATAGCTATCCCCGCTGCAGTACCTGCCGCAAGGCAATCGCCTGGCTGACAGCCCGTCAACTAGCTGCCGAAACGCTGGACATCACCGAGCAGCCCCCCAGCATCGCCGAACTTGAGCAGGCCTTGGCCCAGCTTGGAAGGCAGCGCCTGTTCAATACCAGTGGGCAGAGCTATCGGGCCTTGGGAGCCGCTGCGGTGCAGGTTATGGACGACCAGTCCGCCTTGGCCGCGCTGGCCGCGGACGGCAAATTGATCAAGCGGCCTTTTCTGGTCGCAAACGACGGGAGCATCCTCACCGGCTTCAAGGAGCCGGAGTGGCTGGATCTTCTGGGCTAGCGGGGCCAGGAGCGGTCATCAACTGGTCGAGCTCCTGGATCAGGGCTTCGATTCCGGCCCTGTTGATCTGGCTGAGATAGGTGCCCTTGGCGCCGTCTATCAAGGTGCACAGCAGCTCCTGGGAGCGCTCTAGGGCCGAGCCGCTCTCGAGGGCCGCGGCCAGCTCCTCCCAGAACCGGTCGATGAATCGCTGCAGTAAATCGAGCTGAACGTCATCGCGGCGAGAAAGCTGGTTGCCAGTGCTGCGGGAAAGCTCAAGGAGGCTGTCGACCATGCCGCTCGCTAGCTGGCGACTGATGCCGGTCTCGACCTGGAGCAGCGGTTGCAACTGGCGTAGCGGTGCCGGCACGACGGTGCGCTCGAGACTCTGACGCAGGCTGTATCCCAGCAAACCTTGCAGCTCCGGCGCAAGCTTCGGTGCCACCCGGCTCAGCAGCAGCGGCGCCCAAATCCTCACCAGCTCCACCAGCGCCCGCTCGTCGTTGCTGCTGGCCACACTCTGATGCCTGCGCAGGGCTCGCAGGCGCTGGGGCCAGCGCCGCGAACGAATCAAGCCCTGGGTGCCATCGAGGATCTGCAGTGACAGCACTTCAAACAGCTCCACCGCTAGCAGCGCCACCACCCCCCGGCTCACCACGGCCCGCAGCGGCTCAAAATTGACCAAGCCGGAGGTCTGCAGGCGCTCAAGCACCGGTACCAGCCGCAGCCAGCGCCAGAAGGGCAGCAGCAGGGGCAGGTCGCTCCAACGGCGCAACAGGGCATCACCCCAGCTGAGGCCCGGCAGCCGGCGCCGCAGCCGGATCAGCCGCAACAAGATGTCTAGGACAAAGACGCTCTGAAACAGCAGCAGGTCGATGCGCCAGAAGTGGTCTGTGGGTCGGCCGTTTTCATCGATAGAGCGCCAGTAGTTGGTCGCCACCAGCGGCAGCACCTGGTCGTTCCAGAAGCGCCGCTCCTGGCTCCAGCCGCTGGTTCGTATCCGCTCTGGACTCAGCAACAGGCTGGAGGCCTGGCGAGCGGAATCCCGGTCCGCCCGCTGCCGCAAGCGATTTTTGATTTTCTCCAGGGTTCCCGAGGCCTCAGATGCCAGAAATGGATTGCTATCGATCAGCTGGGCCGTGAGTTGGGCCTGACGATTTAGCAGGAGCACCTGGCGAGGCTCGGGTGCCTGGCCGGCCGGCAGGGACAGCAGGGCCGCATCGAGTTGGCGAAATTGCTCCAGGTATGCCTGGGTCTCCCGGTGGGGCTCAATGCCCTTGATCGGATCCACCAGGGGGGTGACATCCGGGATGACGGTGAGGGGCACCACTAGGGGCACCGAGGGGATCGGGTAGAGGTTGCGCTGCAGCCAGAAGGTGCGCAGCGGCACGTAGGTGATGTCGAACGCCACCCACAGCAGGTTGACGCTGGCCCACACCGCCACAAAGCGGTCCCAACCCAGCATCCAGCGGCCCACTGGCTCCGCCGATGCCGACTTGGTGCGATCTTGCCAGCGGGGGGACGCCATGGTCTTTGGCGGGGTGGTTGTTGTGCCTAATCTGCCCTGTCTGGTTCGGTGAACCTGAACAAAGGAGATCTGCTGTCTTGAGCCCTTCCAACAGTCCAGAGAGTGGTCAGGTTGCCAATCAGGAGGGCGGCAGTCCCAGCCCATCCCTGATCCAGCCCGAACAGGCACCCCAAGAGAGCCCCTGGGACTTCTGGCGCAGCGTCCTGATCACCTTGGCTGTGGCTCTAGGTATTCGCCAGTTTCTGGTGGAAGCCCGCTACATCCCCTCGGGTTCGATGCTGCCAGGGCTGCAGCTTCAGGACCGCCTTTTAGTGGAAAAGCTGAGCTATCGCCAGCGCTCGCCGCGCCGCGGCGAGATTGTCGTATTCCATTCGCCCCACCGCTTTGACCCGGTGCTGGCAGCTGGATCAAGCTCCAATCCCCTGCGTTGCCTGCTGGTGAATCTGCCTCTCCTGGGCAGCCTGCCCGGGGTTGCCAACCCTGCCTGCGATGCCTACATCAAGCGGGTTGTAGCTCTGCCCGGTGAAAGGGTTGTGGTGGATCCAAGGGGACACGTATTCATCGATGGCCAGCGGCTGGCCGAGCCCTACGTCCAAGGCGATTGCCCCGTAGATAGCCAGGGTATGGGTCCATGCCGAACCTTGAATGCCGTCGTTCCAGCTGGCCACGTGCTCACCCTGGGCGACAACCGGGCCAACAGCTGGGATGGCCGCTTCTGGCCCGGGGGAGCGTTCCTGCCCGAAAGCGAAATCATCGGTCGGGCCTTCTGGCGCTTTTACCCCTTCAACCAAACCGGTGCCCTTGGAGTCACAAGCTCCAGTGATCTGCCGGCTGCAGGCCGGTAGCCCGCACGGCCCCGCATAGCGACTGGCCCAAGCGAGGCTGGTTTGCTGCCATCGACAAGGATTCACTCCGCTCCCAGCTCCAGGGGTGCTGGGGGTCAAACAGCAGCCAGCGGCGAGTTCCGTGGCTTAATTGCTCGGGGGGCAGCCCCAGCAACTCGGAGCCTCCCCAGCTCAGGGCCTGCCAGAGCAGCTCCACGCCCCAGCCGCGGCGCTGCACCAGCTCTTGCCACAACAGCGGCAGCACAAGCCCATGGCGGGCGCCATGGCCGGCCACTCCGGCCCGCCGCTGATCGAGGGGCAGCAGCTGCTCTTCCGCATCAAGGGGCAGATGGTGCACGGCCACGGCCGTAAGCAGCCGCTGCTCTAGGCCAGCGAGCAAGCCCAGGCGATCAGCGGGAGTTCCCAAGCTGGGCCGCAGCCGCCAGCCCTCCTCGGTGGGGTGGAGATTGCCGCTATCAGCGAGCAGGTGCCACCAGCTGACGCTGGCCAGGGGGCGCTTGGGGGCCTGGGCCAACAGATCCACCCCAGCGGCTGTGGATAGGTTCATAAGCCGCAGCGCCACCGCCGAGCGCGCCTGAGCCAGGCTGAGCAGGCTCTGCAGCGGCAGGGTTTCGCTGAGCTCCGGATCAAGGGGCCAGCCCGCCCGAAGAGCATCAACCCCCTCGCGCACGAAGCCACCGCCGCTAAAGCCGGCATCGCGCGGGGCCACCAGCACGGGCCGGCTGCCCATCTCCCCCAGCAGCAGGCCCCGCTCCAGCAAAGCCAACGGTGGTTGCTGATCAGCGCAGGCCAAACCGATTGCACCGGCAGCGATTTGATCGGCATGGGGGGCCAGCTCCTGATCGGCACCATCCAGGCTGAAACTGCCCCAAAGCAGTAATTGCATCGGCTCGGCCCACTCCAAACCAAGCCGCTCCGGTCGATCACGCCAGGGAGTTGCCCAGGGCAGCAGGGCCACGGTGCCGTAGCCGCCAGCAGCAGCGGCGGCCGTCAAGCTGGCCAGATCTTCCGCTCGCCCGCCGCAAGGTTGCTCCAGCACGCTGTGGGGGTCAACCAGCACTGGGGCTAGTAGCCAGGAACGGGCGTCGGTGGGGCTGAGGCCAAGGGCCTGGGCCCTATGGCTGGCGCCTTCGCCCCAGAGGAGCAGCTCGCCACCCCTATCGATCAGGGCATCTGCCCTAATGATCGGTTGGCCAGGACCGGTGAGCAGCTGAACCTGGTGAAGCCAGAGGGGGAGCGTCAAAACTCAGAGAGCACCGGCTGCGGTGCGATCCAACACGCCTCCAAGATGGGAGGTGAGGTTCATGGCGGCCACCACAGGACGGCCAGCTGGACCATCGGGGTAATCAATCACCGTGACACCGCCATTGCCCTGCTTTATGGCCCATATGTCGCTGGGTTGTAGGCCCAGCAGCCCGCACAGGATGGTCTTGTTGACCGCGTCGTGGGCCACCACAAGGGCAGTTTCGTCGGTGCGGAGGCTGGCAGCTATGCGAGCCCAGGTGATTAAAGAGCGGTCCCAAACCTCCTGGAGATTCTCCCCCTCAGGCATCTGCACGGTGTGGGGTGCCCGCTTCCAATCGGCCAGCAGCTGGGGCCAACCTGCGGCGATCTCCTGCTCCAAGCGGCCCTCCCAGAGGCCGTGGCCGATCTCCACTAGGCCCGTGCTGCTGGTGAGGGGCACACCAGGATGGCTAGCGAGGATTGCCTCGGCCGTTTGGCGTGGCCTGGCCATGCAGCTGGTGTAGGCGCGATCGATGCTCACCGGGGCGAGAAAGCTGCCAGCGGCCTCGGCCTGGGAGCGTCCGTTGGCATTGAGGGGAATGTCGATCTGGCCCTGAAAGCGACCCTCTCGGTTCCAGTCGGTTTCGCCGTGACGCACCAACAGCAGTCGGGCGCCTGAAGCTTTAGGGGGCAGGGGCTCACCCAGGTGGGCCACCCCATTGAGCGACTCCACCTGGGCGCCGCCCTTGCTGACATTGAGCACAGAGATGGAACAGTTGTCGACCCGCAGCCGGCGGAAGCCGCTGAGGGGCAGCTCCAGCAGGGCTAGTAGTAGGCAACGCAAGATGGCGTTATGGGCCACCACGAGCACGGTCTGGTGAGGGGCCTGATCGTCAGCTAGCGCGGCGGCATGGCGGTCAAACAGCAAATGACGGAACTGCTGGGCCTGGGCCATCAGCTCCTGCAAAGGCAGGTAAGCGCTGCCATCGGGGCGCTGCAGCTCAAGTAAATCAGGGGCTTTGCGCCATTGCTGCTCCTGCTCGGGGTAGCGCTCCTGCAACTCCTGTCGCAGCAGACCGCTCCAGGGGGCCAGATCAATTTCCAGCAGCCCTTCCGCCTGTTCGGCAACCAGGTCCTGGCCCTGCTCGGCCAGGAGCAGTCGGGCGGTTTCAGCGGCCCGCCGCAAAGGGGAGCAGTAGGCAGCGGCGCAGGTCAAATCGCGCAGGGCCGCTCCTGTGGCACAGGCTTGGCTCTGGCCAGTTGCCGTGAGGCTCGACAGGTCGTCGCGGCCCTGGATTCGATGCTCCAAATTGAAGCTGCTCAGCCCATGGCGCACCAACACAATCCGAAGGGGCACGGGCTCGTCGCTGCTCAGATCCCATCGTATGGGAGGGGTGCGGGCCAGAATCCCGACACCGGCGCGCCCTGGAGGGCCTGCGTTTGAACGCCAGCCCCCCCCCGCAACCCCGCCAGAACGCTGGATGGACCACTGGACTTGCCCTGCTGAGCCTGGTGCTCAGTGGCCTGCTTTGGATCGCTGGCCTGGTTGACAGCCTGCAACGCCCATCTGTGGGCAATTCCCTGGAGCTGCGCCAACTGGAGCTGACCGCCCTGGCAGCACCAGCACTGCCGGCTGGCCTGCGCCAAGCCCTCACTGGCGCCCAGCCCCTCGAGGCCCTGCGCCTTGATCTGCAGAAACAGTTGGATGGCAATCCCGTGCCGCCAGCACCTCAGCAAGAGCTGCAACTGGCCCTACTGGAGCTTCAGGCCGGCCAGGGGAGTGCTGCACGCCAGCGGTTACAAGATCTCAATCAGCAGGTGCCACCTGAGCAGCGCCTGCTGCTCAAGGCCCTGCTCGAACCAGTATCCAGAGCCGCCACCCGCGCCCCAGAGCAAGCGGCACTGGAGCAACTACTTAGGGGCTGGGACCTGTCTCCCCTGAGCAGCCAACTGGTGTGCCAAGCCCTAAGCGAGCCCCAAGTTGCTTGTGGAGATCGCGCCGCCCAGCAGGCAGCAGTGCTGCGCCTCCTCGGAACCGCCGTAGTGCCGGTGATGCTGCTGCTGCTGGGCTCAGCCCTGCTGCTGCGTGAACTGTGGCTGCTCTGGCGCGGCAAGGCAGCTCCGCCCGTCCCGCTGGTTGGGCCACCCCTCACCCTGGCGGAGGTGACCCTGCTGATCGCTGGCGGGTTCGTGGTGCTGGGCGAGCTGGTGATGCCCCTTGTGCTGGCGCCGCTGCTGCAGGGCCTGCTCAAACCGTTGTCCAGCCAGCCGGCCCTGCAACAGGGATTGCTGGTGTTGGGGCTCTATAGCGGCCTAATGGCAGCGCCACTTGTCTTGTTGTGGAGCCAGCTGCGACCCCATGGACCCAGGCCCCAAGGGGGCTGGTTGCAGTGGCACTGGCGGCCGCTGGCTAGTGCGCTGAGCCGAGCTTTGCTTCAGGTGTTGCTGGTGTTGCCGCTGGTAGCCCTGGTGGGATGGCTGCTGGAGCGTTTGGTTGGCGATCCCGGCGGCAGCAATCCCCTGCTTGAGCTCGTGCTCAACAGCGCCAATCCCCTTGCCCTGTTGTGTTTCGCCATTACGGCTTTGGTGCTGGCACCCCTATTTGAGGAAACCTTGTTTCGGGGGGTGCTGCTGCCGGTGCTGGCCCAGCGCTGGGGGGGGATGGCTGCAGTGGTCGTGAGCGCCCTGCTTTTCGGTATCGCCCACCTCAGCTTGGGAGAACTGCCACCTTTATTTGTGTTGGGACTAGGGCTGGGCTGGCTTCGGCTGCAGAGCGGACGGCTCGGGCCCAGCGTGCTGATGCACAGCCTCTGGAATGGCCTCACCTTTGCCAATTTGTTGTTACTTGCTGGCTAAGCGTCTGCCAGCTATTGCTGCCTGGCGCCAAGGGTGGTTCAATCGCGCAGTGCATTGCCCGATCCCTTGGTTGCCTCCCTTTTGCCCCGGCAGGCTCCACAGCGCAGCGTGACTGCAGGGGCAAATCCAAGTCGCAAGCTGCAGCAACGCACGCTCAAGCTGATTCAGGGTTCGCTCTCCGGCCGCAAACTGGAACGCCGCGCACCTTGGATCTCCAACCTGCACCGGGCCACTGATGGCACCCTGGCTGGTCTCGGAATCTGCATGCTTGCCCTCAGTGCCCTAACCCTGCACTGGCAAAACCAATGGGGTGTGAGCTATCAGCAGATGGAGTCGTCCCAAGTGCTGGAGCACAAGCTGCAGGAATCAGCCGCCCTCCTGGAACAGCACCACCTTGGCGCCGTGAAGCGTCCCGGCTGGCTGGTACCCACCAGCAGCGAAAAACTCATCTACCTGCCGGCCCCGAGCGTGGCTTCAGGCCCATCCGGCTTGCCACTGTTGAGCAGCCTGCCCCTGCGCCAGATCCGGACGGCCTATTGATGGCAATAATTCAATGAACAGCAGCCGTCAGCGCGGTCCGGTTCGGGCTCCTCGCAGCTCCCAGCAACGCGTGGTAGCCATCCAACCAGTTCCCGCTGGACGCCTGCTAGCTGTTTACGGCTTGCTCTGTGCCGGTTTAGTTGGCCTGGCGGGTCGGCTCGCATGGCTCCAGGTGGTGGATGCGACCAACCTGCAGACCCGGGCCCATGCCATCCAGACCCAAACCACCAAGCCCATCGGCAAGCGGCGCACGATCGTCGATCGCAATGGCCGTCTAGTGGCTCTCGATGAGCAGCGTTTCACACTCTGGGCCCATCCCCGTTATTTCAACTTCCCAGGCGACGACCCCCAGAAGATCCGCACGGCAGATGAGGTGGCCGGCAAGCTGGCGGCCGTACTCGCCCAGCCCAAGCCAGCCCTACTGCAAACCATGGCCGGTCGGCCTAGCGGCGTGAAGCTGCGCACCGACCTCGACCCCGAAACTGCAGAGCGGGTAAGGCAACTGGGTATTAGTGGTCTCGATCTAGAGGCCTATCCACACCGCATCTATCCCCAGGGCTCCCTCTTCGCCAACGTGGTGGGCTTTCTCAACCTGGAACGCGTTCCCCAGGCTGGACTGGAACAAAGCCGCGACAGTGATCTCAAGCGCCAGGAGACCGCCGTGCAGATGCGCCGCGGCGCTGATGGCACCCCCCTACCGGCCGGCTTAACGGCCGGCTCTCTCTACGGCGACGACCTGCGCCTGCAGCTCACGCTTGACGCCCGTTTGCAACAGGTAGCCCTTCAGGCCCTGGCAAAGCAGGTGAAGAAGTGGAACGCCAAGCGCGGCGCGGCCCTGGTAATGGACGTGCGCAATGGCGAAATGCTGGCCCTGGCTTCCACACCCACCTACGACCCCAATAAGTTCTGGACATTTAATCCGGGGTTGTTCCGCGAATGGTCTGTGCAGGACCTCTACGAACCTGGCTCCACCTTCAAGCCGATCAACCTGGCGGTGGCCCTGCAGGAAAAAGCCATTAAGGCCAATGGTCGCGTTGCAGACACCGGCCAGCTCAGCATCGGCGGCTGGCCGATCTTCAACCACGACAAACGGGCTAACGGCTTAATCGATTTCCCTACCGTTTTGCAGGTGTCGAGCAACGTCGGCATGGTCAAGGCCATGGCCCAGGTGAAGCGCGATCGCTTCTGGCACTGGCTGCGCACGATGGGGATCGACGAAACCCCCGACACCGACCTGCCCGGGGCGGTGGCCGGCGAGCTAAAGACGCGCAAGGACTTCACCGGCCAGGCGATCGAACCTGCTGTCGCCGCCTTTGGCCAGGGGTTTTCCCTAACCCCGCTGAAGTTGCTGCAACTGCACGCCATGCTTGCCAACGGCGGCCGTCTGGTGAGTCCGCATATCACCCGCGGACTGCGCTCCGGCGATGCCCTAGCCAGCGCACCTGCAGGCAGTGGTCTTCAGTTGCTTGATCCAGGCGTCACCCGCACGGTGATGGCCTGGATGGAATCGGTGGTGGACAACAGCAGCGGCCTGGGTATGAAAATTCCCGGTTACCGCATCGGCGGCAAGACCGGCACCGCCCAGAAGGCTGAACGTGGTGTCTACATCCCAGGGGCCCTGATCACCAGCTTTGTGGGCCACCTGCCCATCGACGATCCCCGTTACGTGGTGCTGGTGGTGGTGGATGAGCCCAAGGGGGGTAATACCTTCGGTTCCACGGTGGCGGCGCCAGTAGCGCGCCAGATCATCGATGCCCTGCTGGTGCTTGAGCGGATCCCCCCTTCCCACCCCAAGGAGCTGCAGAAAGCAGTAGCTAAGCCCCGCGCCTGAGCGCCTGTGGCCGTTCCCTCAAGGAAGGGCGTCGCTGCTGGGACAACCCGAAAACGCTGGCTAGCGTGGCTGCAACCCGGGTCGATGCCCCGCCATCAGCCCCCCTCATCCAGCCAATGGCCAACCTGCTCGACCAACTCGCTGCCATGACCGTGGTG